>JAPXNP010000022.1:0-14427 GCA_033811955.1 Acidobacteriota bacterium | reverse complement strand
CGGTCGAATCGTCGCCAAGCGGGGACATGGAAGAGCGGGCTTCGCTCATCTTTTGGGTGAGGGTGAGCGGATCCAGATTTATGTTCGTGAGGACCGGGTGGGGGAGCGGCTCTACCGGCTGTGGCGATTGCTGGACATCGGGGACATTGTCGGCGTGGACGGAGTGTTGGCTCGTACCAGAACCGGCGAGTTGACAATCTTCGTCGACCGCATCGAATTCCTTGCCAAAGCTCTCTTGCCGCTGCCGGAGAAATGGCATGGGCTGGCGGATGTGGAGACGCGGTACCGGCAGCGTTATCTAGACCTGATTGCCAACCCGGAGGTGCGGCGGATCTTTGTCAAAAGGAGTCGCCTGATCGGCGCTCTGCGGCGATTCCTCGAGGCTCGTCGGTACGTGGAAGTGGAAACGCCGATGATGCAGCCGATCGCAGGGGGGGCGGCGGCACGGCCGTTTCAGACGTTCCATGAGGCTCTCGGCATTCCGCTGTATCTTCGGATCGCCCCGGAGCTTTATCTGAAGCGGCTTGTTGTAGGGGGACTTGAGCGGGTTTATGAGTTGAATCGTAATTTCCGTAACGAGGGTATCTCAACCCAGCACAACCCGGAATTCACCATGCTGGAGTTCTATCAGGCCTACAGTGATTATCGAGACTTGATGGAGTTCACCGAGGAACTTTTCCAGCAAATTGTGCCAGAGGTCTGCGGAGAGATGGAGGTGGAGTTCCGCGGACAGCGAATCGATTTTTCGCATTTCGAGCGTTTGACCGTAGTGGAATCGATTCAAACCTTCTGGACTGGAGGTCCTGCTCCATCTCGCGAGGATTTGGAGGACCGAGAGACCTTGAAAAGGCTCCTTAGGGAACGGGAGATTGAATTCGGAGACAACCTTTCTTGGGGCGAACTGCTGCCTCTCCTGTTCGAGGAGGTGGTCGAGCGACGGCTGATTCAGCCGACGTTCATATATGACTTTCCGGTGGAGGTATCCCCTCTGTCGAAGCGGAAGGACGAAGATCCCCGTTACGCCGAGCGATTCGAGCTCTTCATCGGAGGACTGGAAATTGCCAACGCCTATAGTGAGTTAAACGACCCTGAAGAGCAGCTGCAGCGGTTTGAGCAGCAACTGCGCGCCCGGCAGGCGGGGGACGAGGAAGCGCATCGCATGGATCTGGACTACGTGAAGGCGCTTCGCTACGGAATGCCTCCCACCGCCGGAGAGGGAATCGGGATTGACCGACTGACGATGGTTCTAACGGACTCTCCGTCGATCCGCGAGGTGATCCTTTTTCCACAGCTTCGACCACAGGCGGAAGACCCGTGAAGTTTGAGTTGTTTGTTGCGTTACGATACCTGGGAGCCCGTCGCAGGCAGGCGATGATCTCCGTGATCACGGCGATCTCGATCCTCGGAGTCACCGCCGGTGTCGCCGCCCTCGTGATCGCACTGGCGCTCAACACGGGCTTCCAGGACGAGTTTCAGCGCCGTATTTTGGGGGCGACATCCCACGTCAACTTAGTCGGTAGACGAGGGGAGCCGCTGACCGATTTTCACCGTCTCAAGGAGCAGGTTGCGGAGCTGGAGGGTGTGGTGTCGGTGGCGGCTACGATCTACGGCCAGGCCCTGATCTCGAGTGGGGGCCGTCAGGAGCCCGTAATTTTGAAGGGCCTTGATCCGGAACGGTTGCCGGATCTGACTCCTCCTCTCATAGAAGGCTCGCTCGAGGGGGTGGCGGAGCGCAGCGAGCTCCCCCCTCTTGTCCTGGGCAAGGATCTGGCTGAGGCACTCGTCCTTTCGGCGGGCGAGTTCGTGAGGGTTATAGGGTTGCAGGGAGAGTTGTCCCCCTTGGGTCGAATGCCCCGAGTGATGACCTTTCGAGTCGCGGCGGTGTTTGAGTCGGGTCTGTGGGATTACGACGCTCACTGGGCCCTGGTTCCTCTCTGGGCGGCACAGGAATTCTTGGGGTTTCGGGAAAACGAGGTCTCCGCACTCGAATTCCGTCTTGCGGATATCTACGACGCCCCGGCTTTTGCGGAGCGGCTCCTCGAACGGCTGGGACCGTCCTACTCGGTGAGTACCTGGATCGAGCTAAACCGTCCCCTGTTTTCCGCGCTGCGACTTGAGAAGCTGGCCATGTTCGTGGCCATCGGATTGATCACGCTGGTTGCGGCGCTGAACATTGTCAGCACGTTGACCCTGATGGTGATGGAGAAGAGCCGGGATATCGCCATCATCACGGCCATGGGCGGGACACGCCGTTTGTTCATGCGGATCTTCATGCTACAGGGCGTGATCATCGGAATCATCGGCATATTGCTGGGGGACATTTTGGGTGTGGCGGCCTGTTGGTACCTGGACACCTACCGGGTCATTTCGCTGGCGCCGGAGGTCTACAGCATCCCGTATGTGCCGTTTCACTGGGCCTACGGAGATGTCGCGCTGATTTCGGCGGTGGCTTTGGCGATCAGTTTTTTGGCTACCGTTTATCCGGCGCAGGCGGCGTCGCGTCTGGATCCGGTTGAGGCCCTGCGCTATGAGTGACGTTCTGCTCGAAGTCCGGGACCTGTGGAAATGCTTTCCTTCGGGAGCAGAGGTCATCGAGGTCTTGCGAGGTCTGGAGCTGTGCGTCAGAAAAGGAGAGATCGTTGCGATTACCGGCGAAAGCGGATCGGGGAAGAGTACCCTCCTTCACATAATCGGAGCGATGGAACGGCCCGACCGAGGTTCGATTGCCGTCGGCGGTCGAGATCTTGCGGAGCTTGACGACGAGGGTAGGGCTCGTTTCCGTAACGAAACGATCGGCTTCGTGTTCCAGTTTCACCACTTACTACCCGAGTTTTCCGCTCTGGAAAACGCCATGTTTCCTCTCTTGCTGAGAGGAGCGCCGTTTGCCGAGTCGCGGGAGACAGCCGAACGGTTACTGAGAGAGGTGGGACTGGAACAACGGGCCACCCATCAGCCGGGTGAATTGTCCGGAGGCGAACAACAACGACTGGCCTTGGCCCGAGCCCTGAGCGGTTCTCCGCAACTCCTCTTGGCGGATGAGCCGACGGGAAATCTGGATCCGACCACCGCCGAAAGGATGTTCGACTTGCTTCTGCAGATCCATCGGAGCCGGGAGCTGACGTCGATCGTGGTGACCCATAACCCCGGACTGGCCGGCCGTTGTCATCGTCGGCTTCGCATGGCGGCTGGAAGACTGGAGGAGTTGTAGGACCGAGGGCGACGTCGTGCTGATCGGCTGTCGGGACGAAGAAGACGGGCGATGAGGAAACAGAGGCGTCCAGTTGTGCATCTGTTCGGGTTGAGGAGCATCTTGAAGGGTAGAGACCGGAGGGAAGTGAGCAAGGCTAAGACAGTGGCCGCAGTGGTAGGCTTGTTTGCCGTGGTTCGGCGGATTTTGATTTAATAATGGACGACTAAGCTCTCAAGCTCATCTCATGTTCGAACGTTATACGGAAAAAGCCAGGCGGGTCATCTTCTTCGCGCGATATGAAGCAAGCCAGCTAGGCTCGCGCAGTATCGAGCCCGAGCACATTCTGCTCGGGCTGTTGAGGGAAGACAAAGCCTTGGCGGGTCGATTTTTCTCTCGCGCCCAGGCCGCGTTGGAGAGCATTCGCAAGGAAATCGAGGGTCGTGTGCAGCGCCGAGAGAAAGTGTCGACCTCAGTAGAGCTTCCGTTGAGCGATCCTGCCAAGCGAGTGTTGGCCTTTGCCAGTGATGAGGCCGATCGCCTGCTGTGTAGCTACATCGGTACCGAACATATCCTTCTGGGACTTCTCCGGGCCGAGGACAGTCTGGCGGCGGATATCCTGCGTTCGCGCGGGTTAAAACTCGCGCGGGTGAGAGAAGAATTAGCCGGTACGGCACCGGAGAAACCCAGTGGCAAGGCGAAAGAAAACTTGGTGGTTTTCGAGTTCAGCCGGGATCTGACGGAAGCCGCGTTGAACGGAGTCCTGGATCCCTTGATCGGTCGCGAGGCCGAGCTGGAACGAGTGATCCAAATCCTTTGCCGCAGGACTAAGAACAATCCGGTGTTGATCGGAGAAGCGGGAGTCGGGAAAACCGCCATAGTTGAAGGCTTGGCTCAACGGATTGTCAACGGTCAGGTGCCCTCCATGCTATTGGAGAAGCGAATCCTGGCGCTGGATATTTCACTGATCGTGGCCGGGACGAAGTACCGCGGCCAATTCGAAGAGCGGCTAAAGGCGATCATGAAAGAGCTCGTCGAGAATCCCAACTTCATCATTTTTGTCGACGAGCTTCATACGTTGGTCGGCGCCGGTTCCGCCGAGGGTTCTCTCGACGCGGCTAACATTTTGAAACCTGCGCTTTCACGGGGGGAGATCCAATGTGTGGGAGCGACCACTCCCTATGAGTACCGACGGTCGATCGAGAAGGATCGCGCTCTCGAGCGCCGGTTTCAGACGATACGGGTGGATCCTCCGACGGAGCAGGAGACGATTGAAATTATCCGGGGCATCAAGGAGCGCTACGAGAGCTTTCACAATGTCCGTTACACCGATGGGGCGGTTCTGGCGGCCGTGTATGAGACGAGTAGGTACATTCCCGAGCGGTACTTGCCGGATAAGGCGATCGACGTGTTGGACGAAGCCGGAGCGCGGGTGAAACTGGATCACTCGGCGTTGCCCCAGGAAATCTTAGAAATGCAGCAACGGGTGCAGAGCCTGGTCCAAAAAATCGACGAGGCGATCGCGGAGAAGGATTTCGATCGGGCCGCCCGTTTGAAGGAAGAAGAGCTGGAAGCTCGCGAGGCTCTAGAGAAATTGCGCGAGGTTTGGGGTGCGGAGCGCCCGAACGTGCCTGACGTTGATCGAAGTCACGTAGAGCACGTCATCTCCCGTTGGACGGGAATTCCCGTGGAATCCCTGCAGGAAGAGGAGATGCAGAAGCTTCTCCGCATGGAGGAGCACCTCCACCGACGCGTGGTCAGCCAGGACAAGGCGATTTCGGCTCTGGCGCGGGCGATTCGTCGCAGCCGTGCCGGCATGAAGCACCCCAATCGGCCTGTGGCATCCCTCCTATTCCTCGGACCCACGGGCGTGGGTAAGACGGAGCTTGCCAAGTCCCTGGCGGAGTTCTTGTTCGGCAGCGAAAAGGCTTTGGTTCGTTTCGACATGTCGGAGTACATGGAAAAGCACTCCGTTTCGAAATTGATCGGTTCTCCCCCCGGCTATGTCGGACACGAAGAGGGTGGCCAATTGACCGAGCGGATTCGTCGTAATCCTTACTCCGTGATCCTTCTCGATGAGATTGAAAAGGCGCACCAAGATCTGCACAATCTCTTGCTGCAGGTATTTGAAGACGGCCAGCTTACAGATTCCCAGGGCAATACGGTCGATTTTAAGAACACGATCATTATCATGACGTCCAACCTGGGAGCCCGTCACCTTATGCGGAAGACGAAGGTTGGTTTCGAATCCAGCGAGGAGGATTTGAGGGAACGTGCCGAGACAGCGATTTTGGACGAGGTCAAGCGGATGTTTAACCCCGAGTTCATCAACCGGCTGGACGATATCATCATCTTCGAGTCGTTGACGGAAGAGGACCTGCAAGAGATCGTCGATCTTCTCTTGCGCCAGGTGAACCGGAATCTGCTCTCCAGGGGTATCCGCATCGAGTTGACCCAAGAGGCCAAGAAGTGGATTATCGACGTCACGTGTCGAGATCGATCATATGGGGCTCGCCCCTTGCGGCGTGCCATCCAGAAATACATCGAGGATCCTGTTTCGGAGTTGATTATCCAGGGGAAGTTGAAAGACAACGGGACGTTAACCGTCTATTGGAGAGAGGGCGCTCTTTATTACAAGGACGATGGGTCGGAAGTGGAGGGCGCCCTTTTGACGTGCGGTTTGGCCTAGCCGGTGCCGTGTCCTTCGCCCGCCCTTCTTGGGCTCTATTTGCACAGGCGGGGATTTTTCTTTATAGGGATGAACGCCAAGCGAAAGTATTGACCACAGAGTGCATGAAATACCAGTGGGAGCAAGTGGGGGGGTCGTGAGGAAGACGGCAATCGGGGGCGGTGCAGGAAATTGGTTCCACGGTTTGCTGGTGGTTCTGCTGCAAATCAGCGGGCTTGCGGCCCAAGCTCCTCAGCAAGAGCCACCGCAACGGATCGAAGAAGTGCGGATCGTCGGCAATCGGCGCATCCCCGAGAGCACCATTCTTTACTATATTCAGACCAAGGAGAACGATCCTTACAACGAGCAGCAGATCCTGAGGGACTACCGTAACCTGCTGAACACCAATTTCTTTTCAGATGCGCGTGTGCTGCTTCAAGAGGGAGAAACCGGTTACATCGTCATTTTTGAGGTGACGGAGCGGCCTCTGGTGCGGGCGATTGAGTACCAGGGGATGAAGTCCTTTAAGGAGTCGGACGTCCTCGAAAAATTCAGCGAGATGAAGGTCGGGCTGACTCCCGATTCCCCCTTTGATCCGGCGAAACTCCCAAAGGCCCGCCGGGCCATGAGACTTTTGCTGGAGATGAACGGGCGGCCTCTGGGCACGGTGGAGATCGACGTTGAGCCAATTACCTCCTCTTCGGTGAAAGTCATCTTCAAGATCGACGAAGGACCGAAGGTTCGTATCGGGAAGATTGAATTCGAGGGGAATACGGTGTTCACGGACGGGGAACTCCGTGACGCGTTGGAGCTTAACAAGGAACGGGGACTCATCTCCCTGTTTAAGGGACAAGACAAGTACATCCCGGATCGGCTGGAGTACGACCTACAAGTGAACCTTCTGGCCAAATACCGAGAAAAAGGCTACATGATGGCCAAGGTCGGCGAGCCGGAGGTGGAGATCGTAGAAGGTCCGCGAGGGTGGTTGCTCGGCTTCCGCAAGACTAAGCAGCAATATTACATCACTATTCCTATCGAAGAGGGGGAGCAGTTTTCCGTCGGTGAGTTCAACGTTACGGGTGTCCAGACGTTTAGTCCCGAGATGGTGAAGCGAGGTTTCGGCCTGAAGGAAGGTGAGGTTCTGAATTACACACGCCTGAAGAACGCCGTGGACGAGCTGAAGAAGCTGTACTCGACACTTGGGTTTTTGGACATGGACGCCGTACCGGATATCAATCCGAACTTGGACGCCCGGACCGTCGACATCACCATTAACGTGACTGAGGGGAAGCGTTACCTCGTTGACCAGATCAACTTTGTCGGCAATACGAAGACGCGGGACAAGACACTGCGTCGTGAGTTCCTGTTGGAAGAGAAGCAGGAGTTCAACGGCCAACTTCTCGACCTATCCATTCGTCGTCTGAATCAGCTGGGCTTTCTTGAGAGGATCGAGGAAAAGGACTATGAGATCATCAAGCGTCCGGATGAAGGCGAAGTCGACGTCCTGGTGAAGGTCAAAGAGCAAAGTCAGCAGTCCATCGGTATAACCGGCGGAGTCAGCGGATATACCGGGAGCTTCTTCGGTGTCAATTACTCGACCAACAATTTTCGAGGTCGCGGAGAGCGGATCGACGTTTCGATGACGACGGGTACCCGCTCCTCCAGTTACCTGTTTGCTTTCACGCAGCCGTACTTCTTAGACACCCGCATGACGCTGGGAGCGTCCGTGTTTAACCAGCGTTATGAGTTCGATACCTATGCTCTTTACTTCGGCCTGATCCATCCGGACGAGAGTGTTCCTCTTTACACTCATAGAAGCCGGGGTTTTACCGTGTCAGGCAGCTATCCCGTGGGGCGGTGGAGCCGGGCCGGGCTGAGCTACTCGTTCCAGAGCATAAAGATTGACGACATAGTTGATTTTTATGAGGACTTTGCGCTTAACCAATTGATCGGCTTCACTCCGGGCGGCAGCGTGGAGGACGCCCGGGAGGGGATCATCCGGAGCGAGATAACTCCGAGCTTCATCATCAACACGAAGAACGCCTATTTCGGGGCTACGGACGGATACCAGCTGACCATGGAACTGCCTGTCGCCGGCGGACCCCTCGGTGGAAGTTTCAACCTCCTCCGTCCGTACGCGGAATTCCAGTGGTTTCAGAGCGATTCTTGGCTCAGCGGGGGCCGCAACACTTTGGCTTTCCGCATTCAGGGGATGCACATCATTCCGTTCGGAAGCTTGCCGGACGGAGGTCCTATGACGGCCCCGTTTTTCGAACGGATCTTTACCGGGGGCGAGTTCTCTCTGCGGGGCTTCGATATCCGATCGGTGAGTCCCTGGGCGGTTACCCGCGCCGCCTTGCTGGATTCCAACGGGAACCCGATCATTGACCCGGCCACGGGGTTGCCGACGATTTCCGAACAGCTGATCCCGGTTGGCGGTGACACCAGTCTATTGCTCACCGGCGAATATCGGGTTCCCTTGGCGGGTCCCTTGCAGGTGGTGGGGTTTGTCGACTTCGGGACGGCGACCATCCTCAGGGAAAGTAATCTTCTGCTGTTCGGTCCGAGAACGTCGGTTGATCTGCTGGAAGACACAAACAATGTCTGGCGGATGTCGGTCGGGGCCGAGTTCCAGTTCATCATGCCGATGATCAACCAGCCGTTTCGGCTGATTTTCGGCTACAATCCCCTGCGCATGAACACTACTGTGCTTTACCACGGGAGACAGGTGGAGCTGAGGGACCCGAAGAACAACTTTACGTTTTCGGTAGGCTATAATTTCTGACTTTATATCCGTTCGAGAAAAAGGAGTGGCGAATCGAGATGCGCGGTTTCGGATTTAACTGTGGTCGGCTTGCTGGGTTCACCGTTGTCCTGTTCCTCTTCGGAGCGGTTTCGGCTCAGGGCGTGAAGATGGGTTTCGTCAACAGCCAGGAAATCCTGCTGCAAACGGAAGAGGGTAAGCAGGTCATGGGACAGCTGCAGCAATTCATGGATCAGAAGGGCCAGGAATTCAACCAAAGAAATCAGGAACTCAGCCGCCTGCAGCAGGAGTACCAGACAAAGCAGGCCACGTTGAATCCGGATGCAGCCGCCGAGATGGAACGTCAGATCAGCCAGAGACAGCTGCAGCTGAGGCGGTTTCAGGAGGATGTACAAGCCGATTTGAATGAGCGGCAAGAGCAGCTTTTGGCGCAGATTAGTCAGAAAGTTCAGCAGGTCATCACGGATTTCGCTAAACAGAACGGATACGACGTCATATTTGTGCGCGATCAGTCTCAGGTATGGGTCGCTCCAGAACTTGACGTTACCGGGGAGATCATCCGTCTGTACAATGAGCGCTTTCCGGTGTCGCAATCGCCGGCTTCCGGGGCCGGGGGGCAACAGCCCTGAGTCTTTGTGAAAGTACGGGGGATTTAGAACTCCAGTCGGCCCCGGCGGAACGGTCCGGGCGTTGGTTGCGCGACCGACAGGCGCGTTGAAAGAAACACCAAACATGGGGTTGAGCATGGTTATGAACGGATTAGGTTGGCGGCTTAGTACGGTGTCCTGGATCTCGTTTTGGGCGCTGGGGCTAGCACTCTCGCCCGCCGGCGCGCAGCCCTCGTCGGGAGCGGGGGGAACGAAGATAGCGTTTGTTAACACGACCGCTGTTCTCCAAAACTGTGAAGAAGGCAAGAAGGAGCTGGCCGCCTTGGATCAGTTCATTACGGAGCAGAGGAAGAATTTGGAGCAAATGCAGCAGGAGCTGAGCGAACTCCGAGGACAGTATGACCGGCAGTATCGACTGCTGAATCCGGACACTGCGGCGGAGATGCAACGAGCCATTTCGGCGAAGGAGCGGGATTTGACCCGAGCCCAAGAGGACGCTCAGATGGCCACCGAGCGTCGGCGTGACGAAGTGCTGACCAAGATGGGAGAGAAGATTCAGGCGGTCATCGAGGAATACGCTCGAGCGAATGGAATCGGCGCCGTGTTTCTGTTGACGCCGGGGCTGCCGTACTATTCCGAAGAGCTGGATATCACGGCCGATATCATCCGCGCATATAACCAGAAGCATCCGGTGACGACCGGGGGGCAGCCGCAGGAGGGCGCCGCGACACCAGGATCTTGACGGCCGGCGCTTGGGTGCGGCGGCTGGACGCCCGGATTGGACTCGCTCCCTGGGTATTTTCTGGTTTTCGGAGAGGATTGGGAGACCGGCTGGAAACCTGCTCCGGTTCGAGTCCGGCGCCGACCATCGAGGTGAACCGGGGGGTGGAGGAATGGATGAAAACCGGGGAGAGGTTCTTGACATACAGGGGATACTTGACTTTCTGCCTCATCGTTACCCGTTTCTTCTGATCGACCGCATCCTTGAGCTGGAGGAAGGGAAGCGGATCGTGGCGTTAAAGAACGTGACGTTCAACGAGCCGTTCTTCCAGGGACACTTTCCAGGCATCCCCATCATGCCGGGTGTTCTCATCATCGAGGCGATGGCGCAAGCAGGTGGGGTATTGGTCTTCAAGGCGATTCCCAACCGGCATGAGAAGCTCGTTTTCTTCATGGGGATTGAAGGAGCCCGATTCAGGAGGCCGGTACGTCCCGGCGATCAGCTCCGCTTGGAGATGGAAGTGATCCGCATTAAGTCGCGAGTGGGCCGCCTTAAGGGTCGGGCCTTGGTGGACGACAGTGTTGTGGCGGAGGCGGAGGTGATGTTCTCTTTGGTAAATCGCGATGACACGATAGGGATTCGACAGGGATAATGGGCGAGCAGAGTCGTCCCGCAAAGATTCATCCTACCGCTGTCGTGGCGACGACGGCGGAGCTGGGTTCCGGCGTGGTAATCGGTCCCCACTGTGTGATCGGGGAGCGTGTCAGGATAGGAGACGACAACCACGTGGGGCCCGGTACTTGGATTGAAGGTCCCACCGAGATCGGACCCCGCAATCGTTTCTTCGGTCCTGCCGCCGTGGGAACCGATCCCCAAGATCTGAAGTACCGGGGGGAAGAGAGCTTTCTCGTCATCGGAGAGGGTAACCTGATTCGGGAGTTCGTGACGATCCATCGCGGCACGGCGGGAGGAGGCCTGTACACTCGAATCGGAAACCGCAATCTCTTGATGACCGGGGTCCATGTGGCCCACGATTGCGTTGTGGGTGACAACGTAATTCTCGCCAACTCCGCCACTCTTGCCGGGCACGTTTGGGTGGGAGACGGGGCGTCGGTGGGCGCGTTCAGCGGGGTTCACCAGTTTTGTCGAGTTGGGGAGCATGCTTTTATCGGCGGCTACAGTGTGATTACCCGCGACGCTTTACCTTACTTGAAGACGGTTGGAATTCGCGGCGAAGCCAAGACGTACGGCGTGAATGCCGTTGGATTGGAGCGAAAAGGGTATAGTCGGGAGGCGATTGAGGCTTTGCAGCACGCCTATCGGGTGCTCTTGCATCGCGGTTTGTCTTTGCGCGATGCCGTTCAACGGATACGGGACGAGGGACCTCTAACTTCCGAAGTGGAACACCTCCTGCAATTCGTGGAGACGTCGGAGCGGGGATTCATTCGGTGACGCAAGCATGGAGATCAGGCGGCTTGGGGTGATCGCCGGCAACGGTCCGCTTCCCCGGGAGACGGTGCGGGAAGCCTTAAGGCAAGGCTTGCCTGTTACCGTGGCGGCCATCGAAGAAGAGGCGGAGGCCGGCTTGGGGGACCTGGTCGAAGGTGCGTCCCGCCGAGTTGAGGTGATGTGGCTCGGGGTCGGTGAGCTGGGCCGGCTGCTGAAGACATTTCATGAGGCCGGAGTCACGCACGCCTTGATGGTGGGACAAGTGCGCCACGTAAGAGTTTTCGCTCCTCGTTCTCGGGCTCACTGGGTCGATCTTCGCCGGTTGCCCGATCTGCGGGCTCTTCGATTACTAGCCGGACTCGAATCACGCAACACGGAAGCGGTGCTCAAAGCTTTGATCCGCACTCTGGAGAGTGAGGGCTTTAGCGTATTGGACTCCACTGCGTTTCTTAGGCATTGGCTGGCGGACGGAGGGGTGATGACAAAGCGGAGTCCGGACGGCGAGGAGGAGAAGGATATTACCTTCGGATTACCCATCGCCCGGGAGGTGGCCCGGCTGGATATCGGCCAAACCATTGTCATTAGGGATCAAACCGTGGTGGCGGTAGAGGCCATGGAAGGAACCGATGCAGCCGTTCGGCGGGCCGCCGAAATGGCAAGGGGCGCTTCCCTTACCGTCGTCAAGGTGGCACGGCCTGCGCAGGATTTTCGTTTCGATGTGCCGGTGGTGGGACCACGGACGTTGGACTTGTGTGCCGAATGCCGGGTTTCGGCTCTGGCGGTGGAAGAGGGAAGAACACTTATCATCGACAAACCCAGGTTCTTGGAACGCGCCGACGCGATGCGGCTGAGTCTGGTAGGCGTTTAGGCGATTCGGAATGGACAAGAGAATCCCCAGCCGTTGTTGCTAGGAATCGCAAGGAGTGGGGGCATTTCGGAAGGAAGAGAAGAAGGCGATGCATAGGACCGAGGTGGCCGTCATAGGGGTTGGATCCCTGGGCCGGCAACACGCCCGCATCTATTCGCAACTTGACCAAGTGCGTCTCCTGGGAGTGGCAGATACCGTTCCTGAGCGTGCGGATCAAGTCGCCCGCGAGTTCGATACACAAGCGTTTTATGATCCTTTTCAACTGATTGGGCGAGTCGAGGCGGTTAGCCTCGTTGTGCCGACTGCGCTTCATGCGGCTCTCGGAGTCGAGTTTCTGCGTGGTGGGAGCGATGTGCTGGTGGAAAAGCCGTTGGCGGCGGATCTGGCGGGGGCCGACGCCCTCCTGGAAACCGCCGAGAGCTTGGGAAGGATTCTGCAGGTTGGCCACGTAGAGCGCTTTAATCCTGTCCTGAGCGCGGTTCTGCCTGCGATCCGTCGGCCCCGGTTTTTTGAAGGCCACCGCCTTGGTGTGTTTGTGCCCCGAAGCCTCGACATTGATGTGATCCTGGATTTGATGATCCACGACCTGGATCTTGTGCTTTGGATGACGACGGATCGGATTGTCGACATCCGAGCCGTGGGCATTCCCATCTTGACGCCAAGGGTGGATATCGCCAATGCACGACTCGAATTTGAGAACGGTTGCGTAGCCAACCTGACCGCCAGCCGTGTCAGCCGGGATCGGGTTCGTAAACTCCGCCTGTTTCAGTTTCACGACTATATCTCCTTGGATTTCCACGCAAAGACGGTAGAGATGTACAGCCTGGAGACCCAGGGAGGTGAGCGAACGGTGGTGGAAAGAAGCCCTGTCGTAAAGGACGTCGAACCGCTCCGAGAAGAGCTCGAAGCCTTTATCAACACGGTACGGGGCGAGCCCGCACCTCCCCAGGTTTGTAGCGGTGAACAAGGCCGGTCGGCTCTAGAGCTGGCGCTTCGGGTAGTCGACGTCAGCCGGCGCAATTTGCAGCGGATGTGACAGACCCTGCCGCTAAACTACGTTCCGGTGAGTCAGGACGCTCGAAAGTTTTGGACGACATGGTTGGCGGTCTCATTGGCGGCGATTCTTCTCCTTTCGGCTTTGCCGGGATGCCGGAAGAAGGCGGCGATTCAGCAGCCTGCACCAGTGCCTGCGAAGGAGGCTCGGGTAGCGGCAGAGCCACGAATCCGCGTTTTGCTCGACGAACGTTTCGACAGTGGGCGGGTTTTGGGTGCCCGACAAGCGGAGTCTCTCCGGTTCCAAATCGTGGGTAGTCACGTATTTCTTCTGCCGGAGGGATCGGATGACGGGGGAGACGCTCTGGTCGACACAGGCTTCCGATTGATGCCGAAGAAGGATTTGTTGGAGTACCAGGGAAAGCTGTATCGGGGATATCTGGACGTCTTTGTCAATCCTTACGGCGTCGCGGTCCTCGTGAACGATCTTCCGTTGGAGGAGTATCTGCAGGGTGTCCTGCCGTTGGAGCTGCCACCGTCCACCTATGATCGGTTCGAGGCGTTGAAGGCTCAGGCGGTCGCTGCCCGTACGTTCGCGCTCAAAGAGCGGGGACGGTACGCAGATCAAGGGTTTGATCTGTTTGCGGACCAGCGGTCGCAGGTCTATGGAGGCGCCTCCCGCGAACATCCCGTGACGAATCGGGCTGTGGCGGAGACACGGGGGGTGATCGTCGCGTTCGAGGGGAAACCGATTGTGGCCATGTATTGCTCCACATGCGGTGGGCTGACTGAAAGTTTCAGTCAGGTATTCAGAGGGGGCGACTTCAGCTATTTACGGGCGGGAATCCTATGTCCTGACGAGTCGAGTCCCTACCGGGAGTGGACGGCGGAGGTCCGAGCTGAAGAAATTCTTTCGGGACTCCGCTCCCGAGGTCTCGATCCCGGGCCGTTGCAACGATTGACGATCAGCCGGCGAACGACGGCGGGCCGCGTGGCTGAGTTACGCCTAGTGGGGGAGCGGGAGGAAATCCGTTTGGAAGGTAACGACCTGCGCACGGTTCTAGGATTGCGGAGTACGTGGATTCTTTCTGTAGAAGAGGAGCGCAACGAGGCGGGGCGGCTTCAACTGGTGCGAATCCGGGGCCGAGGTTGGGGACACGGTGTGGGCT
>JAPXNP010000021.1:0-15925 GCA_033811955.1 Acidobacteriota bacterium | reverse complement strand
CGCCCGCCCTCTTCAAGCTTCTGCGTTGCCCTGCCGCCGCCGATCCAGTACCCGGAAAAAACCAGAAGCCCCATGACGGCAAGCACCCCTGCGCGAACCGGTCGGCCGTTCCGGGCCGGCACCAAGAGCAGTGGAACGAGCGGGAACGTAAAGAGCATCCGTGTAGCCCATGGATCGCGGGTCGCCAGCGGCAGGGAGTCGGGCGAGTTAATAAAGCTGCCGGCAAAGTAGCCGGGCAGATCCAAAAGACCGCCGGGAATGAGAAATGCGCGAGCAACGTAAAGAAGACCCAGACTGGCAGCCGCACATACGAGAATCGTCCGAAATCGGACAAACGAACCCAAACACAGCCGGTAGACGGAAACCATGCCAAGGCAGAGGATCGCCGGCTGTAGAGGAACGAGGTAACGTCCCAAGACCCGCTGTGGCTCAGGATAATTATACAGGACGGTCCAGGAGTGATGCACGCTCGCGGCTGTGATCGCCAGCGTGGCGCCCGCCACCAAGAATGCTAAATGTCCTTCCGACCTGCAAGCGTGCCCTCCGGGGGCGAATCGGAGGAGAATCCAGGGAAGCCAGGGAGCAAGCGCGATAAGAAGGTAGGCTAGATAGGCTCCCACCCAAAAGGGCAGCATTTCCGGGTCAGGGTGTGACGTCACGTCGCGGGGGATATTCCACCCCAACCAGGTCTGTAGCGGTGAGACCCCCCAATAGAGGCCGTAGAGGAGCCAGGGAATTGGTATGACCGCTAACCCGGCCGACGTTCCCACCAAGGTCGGAAGACTGTTCCGGCGGGGCAAAATCCGCCTTTGGGTCTTCCACCACCACCAGGCAAGGAAGAAAACCAGGACAGGAGCCGCAATGTGGCGAGTGGCCAAAGTTCCGGCCAGCGCCAGCCCGAAAAGAAAGCTACGGCCCCATCGACGTCTTTGGACCGTCAGCAGCAGATAGATCGAGCCGGTCAGGAGCGGGCCGAACAGGTTCTCGCTCATGATCATCCTGGGGTAGACCCAGAGGTACGGGAGGAAGGCCGCCAGCCCCGCCGCAAGCATCGAGGGAACAGGAGGGAGAAAACGTCGGGCCAAGAACCAGACGGGCACGAGTAGAAGAGACGCCAACGAGGCGTTGATCACCAGCATCCACAAGTACCAGTTTCCCTCCGAGAAGAACGACGGGGCCAACAGCAGCGGATAAAGAGGAGGATAGTGGAAGGTGAAGTAAGAGGAACCGGTGAACAGGCTTTCGGCGTTGTGCCGGTACCAAAGTTCGTCAAAAAAAGAGACCGGACCCATCTGCCGGCCGACCCAGTTGACCGCTTGGTATACGCGTAAAATAAAGGCGCCCGCCAAGAGCAGGCCGAGAGGCGGAATTTCCCTCCGAAAGGAGCCGCGAAAGAACGCGAACATCAGAACAGATCTCTCATTATCGACGTTCTCCGCCAAACTCCGGCAACACACCAAGGAAATCGCGCCTTGATGTCAAGACATCTGCTGCGTAGGCCCGAAGGCTTCCCGGCGGGCCGGCTCCCGGTGGGTCAGGTTGGCCCAGGTGAGAGTCTTGACTCTACGGCCTCGCTGGTAGCTTTTCCGCAGCAAGAGAGTGGGTGAGGAATCACGATTAAGCAGGGCAGTCACGTGGATAGGCTCGCTTCTCAAAATCGGACACTTTCTATCAATCCGAAAGATGCGGACACCGTACTTGCGCCCTTTTGCCGGAATCTCACCCATCTTTCTGACTGCCCATGCCTTAGCTCAATTTCCCGTGCAGAAGATCCGTCTGGATGGTTCAAAGCGCACAATCCATTCGAGCGAATCGAATAGCCCGGGCTCCTCTACGGCGGCTGTCAGACCCAACCTGCTCGAAATACTCCCTGAATCGTCCACCCCTCGGTCCGGCACTGACACTGCGGAACTACACGGTTCTGCACCGACGCATCCTCGTTCCCCGGATGCCACCCGACCCGCTGCGCCCCGGAGGTCTGAACTCCCCTCCGCGATTTCCCTCTTCGTGCCTCGTGATCGCCGGACCTGAGGCCGACCAAACACTACCTCCCCACTCCGGTCCAAGTGCGGCGGAACTCCTGCACATCCCTCACAGGAGGAACACCGAAGAGGCGTTTGTACTCACGGCTGAAGTACGAGGGGCTCTCGTAGCCGACCTCCAACGCAGCCGTCGCAGCGTCCCGGTCTTGCGTGATCATCAGCCGCCGAGCTTCATTCAGTCGCAAGCGCTTTTGGAACTGCAACGGACTCATCCCCGTGACCGCGCGGAAGCTCCGGTAAAAGGCGGAAACACTCATGCCCACTTCCCGAGCCAGTCGTTCGACGCGAAGCGGTCGGTTGAACTCGCGCCGGATACGCTCGATGGCATGAGCCACGCGATGGCGTTGCCCGTCTATAACGGCCAACTGGCGTAGACGATTACCCTGCTTTCCCTGCAACAGTCTGAAAACAATCTCACGTGTGACCAACGGAGCCAGAACCGCCGCCTCCGCCGGAGTCTCCGCCAGCCGGAGTAATCGGACCACCGCCTCGAGAAGATAAAAGTCCAGGGGACTGACATCAAAGGCCGAAACCTCGGATGATCCTCGTTTAGGTGCGACGTACCCGGTTTCCATCAAAATCGAACTGATCATTACCGGATCCAGGTCCAAGCGTACAGTCAAGTACGGCCGGCGGGACGAAGCCTCCACCACCCGACTGGCGGCCGGAAGACCCAAGGTTGCGATCAGATAGTGATAGGGATCGTATCGAAAACAACGGTTTCCGACCCAAACTTCCTTGCACCCTTGAGCCACGACACAAAAAGCAGGCTCAAACACGCTGTGATAAAGATTGGTGGGCGACGAGAGACGCACCAAATACAGCCCCGGAAGAGGTGCCTTACGACCGTCTTCGGGCAAAAACCGGGTAATCCGATCCACAAGTTCGTCACGATAGGTGTCAAGGAGCAACCCTTCCCGGTGTGGATCTGGGCGGGTACTCGACCTCATACAGTTTCCCTCTCGAATCCTCGCCTTACGCCGACCAAAGCCCGACCTTCCATGATTTTGCCTCGCGGCGGTCCACTGTCCCATCATCTTAAAACGGCCCACACACTTCAAGAGACACTTCTTGGACTTAAAGGGGATCACACAGACCTCACAACCAGCACGAGGCCGCGTACGGACGTCGTTCATCCTCAGCTGGTTACGCAGCCTCTGTCCGTGTCACGAGGATCCGATTCTGGTAAAATGCGGCTTCTTATTGTTCCAGGCGGGAGACGAGGATGAAACTAGACCTCTCCGACAAGCGAACGCTTGGCTACCTGGAAGGCTATCTTTCGATTTTTCTTAATACCAGCCTGTTCGTTCTTAAATTCATAGCCGGCCGGGAAGTCGGCTCTGTTGCAATGGTGGCCGACGCCTGGCATACCCTCTCAGACTCATTGACATCAGTTGTAGTCATTGTCGGGTTTTGGCTGAGTTTTAAGCCGCCCGACAAAGAACATGCTTTCGGCCACGGCAAGGCTGAATCGGTAGCTTCCGTCATCATCGCCACTCTCCTTGCCTTGGTCGGCTTCTATTTTCTCTACGAATCCATTTTGAAGCTACTCCATCACGAGCCGATGAGCTTTAGCTTATTTGCTCTTATGGTTTTTGTCCTCTCGGCTGTGATGAAGGAAGCTCTGGCTCAATTTGCACTTTGGGCCGGGAAAAGAGCCGGATCATCTTCTCTTAGGGCCGACGCCTGGCACCATCGGAGCGATGCCGTGGCTTCCCTCCTGATTGTTCTCGGCGCTTTTTTCAGCCAAAGCCTCTGGTGGATCGACGGCATTCTCGGTATAGGGGTTTCCGCTCTGATATTGCATGCGGCATTTAGCATCATTCGCAGTTCCGCCAGCTACTTGATAGGAGAGAGCCCCCCCAGCGATATAGTGCAGCGGGTAAAAGTGTCAGTTGAAGCTGAGTTCCCTCAACTCGAGGGAATCCATCATTTGCACGTCCACAATTACGGAGACCATAGCGAGATCACGGCTCATCTTACGGTTCCAGGGACAATGCCGGTGGATGAAGCTCATGAGATAGCCACCCGAGTCGAAGAGATCGTAAGAAAGGAATTCGGAGGCGATGCGACTATCCATGTCGAGCCAAGAAGACACGGACAGGAAGGATACGAATAACCTCTTCCGGTCGGCTGCCTTTCGTTGCATCTCGGACGACTCCCACTTTCGTCCAGCCAAACAGTAGAAGGACTCAAAAGAAACCTATCTTGATCCCATCCCTTTCGACGCCGCCGTCGAGGACCCACATGCAGGACGGCGACTGTAGAAACATCGCTAATTCCAGTTGCGTTTCCTCCTCTGGCTGTCGCACTCGACAAGAATCCGAGACAACCGATCGTCGATCACGCACAACGATTTCGACGGACGTGCGTCGACCTGCTTACTTCGCAAATCCCCTGGAGGCATCCCGATCGGTACGGCCTCGCACAATCGGAATGCCGAGGCCTTTTGCCCGGGTGATCCCTCGGAAACGGCTGCGAACGTTCTTTCCGGCGACTGATCCGGTAATCATTCCGGAAGGGACCCCTCACCGGATCCACAATTTCACCAGCGCCTTAATCCGGGGTGTAAGACGTTCCACCTCGTCTTGCACAGCTTCGACGGTGACCTCCTCGGTCATCATGCTGATTCTTCTCTCCGCAAAGGTACCGTCCAACACGAGGCATTTCGGGCCGCCCCCGTCGTTGGACCACGCCTGCCAGTGCGGTAGAGTCCCGTCACCCTTGCCCGGGTCACCCATGCGAGCAAACTGCGCAATATAGGCCATGACGGCATTCTGCAGAGCCTCCCGTCCCGCCCGATTCTCTTCGGTGAAGGCGTAGCCGAACGTGTCATAAGGCCAGCCGAAGAAGAACGGCAGCTCAGTGGCGTGCCCCGGCCCGATGACAAAATCGTAGGGCGCCGGGCCTGATCCTACCCCTCCCCACTTGAAGAGGTAGGTCCATACATTGTCTTGTACTTGTTTGAGCCGTCTTGCAATCGAATCGACGTATCGCGCCTTCCAGTTCCGGCTTCCATAGTAACCGCAAGCTTCATATCGCTCCTTATCCAGCGGATCGGCCAACACTTCATCAAGCCGCAGCCGACCTTCGAGAACCCTGTGTAGATCAGACCATGTATGCCCACTCGAAGTCGGGATTATCCCACCCACCAGAGGTTGGAACGGTTTCAGCTCGTACTCGTTAGACCCTAGAACAATCGGTACCTTGTTATATTCTCCCGAGGATATGACGTCCAGGTACGGCCCTGGTATGACCGTCCCGTCGATAAAGGCCAAGTGGGTACCCAGCTGAATCTTGTTGACGGATTCCGCTCTGATAAGCTCTGCCGGAGTCTTGCTACGGAGGTACGCAACAATCTCATCACTGCTCATTTTTCCAAGCCGGTCGACAGCCTCGTCCCTGCCCTTGACTCTCCCTTCATTGATTAAGAGGTTCTCCGTCGTCTGTTCAGCTTTCTTTACACCGTCTTGCCCTGAGATAGGCTGCATGCCTCCGCTCTCACAAACCGCCTTGTGGAACAGGCCTGCCGACAGAGGGGAAACAATCAAGTTCAACGTGTTGTGTGCGCCGGCCGACTGACCGGCTACAATGACGTTACCTGGATCTCCACCGAAGGCTTTAATGTTTTCCCGCACCCAGGTCAGGGCTTTGACAATATCCAACATGCCAAAATTACCCGAGCCTTCTTCCGGTGTTCCCTCTCTCTTTAGAGCTGGATGATGAAACCATCCCATCACTCCGAGCCTGTATTGGATGGTCACGACCACCATATTGGAGCGGGAGGCCAGGAAGCTTCCCTCGTAGAGCTTATTAGTGCCGAAATTATTACCGCCTCCGTGTATCCAGAAATATACCGGCAAATTCTGTTCTTTCGTGCGTGGCCGCCAGACGGTCAAGTAGAGACAATCCTCGCTACCTACCACCCTGCCTGTCGGTACCCAGAGCTTGGAATGCTCCTCCTGCGAACAGACGTCATAGCCGTCGCTGGAATGGCGGACGCCTTCCCAGGGAAGGGGATCCTGCGGAGCCCTCCACCTAAATTCGCCCACGGGTGGCCTGGCATATGGAATACCCTTCCAAACCCAGGTGTCTTTGTAACCTGCAGCTCCAGCCACTCGACCGCCGCCGATTTCCACCGTGGTCATTGCTGCATTCGCCACCGCCTTACGGGCAAGCGTTACAGATTCGCTCAGCTTCTCGAGCTGGTCTTCGGCCAACGTTTGCTTAGCGGTTCCCTCAAATACGGCGGACAACCGTGACAGCGCCTCCTCGTACTTTCCACTACCTAGCGCGGCGGCGGCATGGTCGACGGTGCCCAAAAGGAACTGTTTCTGCTCTCTCCACCGGTCGGCGTCCTGAAAAGAGATTGAGCTCAGCCGCATCACCCGGTCTTTCAGCTCGGACAGAGCATCCGTCGCGCCCAGGCTTTCCATCCCCGAAAGTAGCGCAACGTCTCCTACGGAGGCGTCTTCGGAAGATGGGGTTTCAGACTGCAAGCGCCCAGCCCCGAAATAACCGCACACGGTTCCGAAAAGAAGTAAAAGACCAATCGATCCTTCCAAGCGTCTTTTACACCCCATCATCCGCCCGGTCCCCCAATCCTATGCGACCAGCCTATCATCTTAGGACGTGACTACGTATTCGAGGCTTCCACTGACAGTTTCCACCGTTTCCCTCCGGATGTTGCTCAGCGACCCGCCTCATGCTTGATAGAGAAGCGATTATCTTCCACGGGACGGTAATCGTCGGTCTTCGTAACGAGGCGCCGGGACTAAGAGGGCGACGGAGCAGGAGACGGGGCGGACGTGGACCCGTTGATCAGCCGCCCGCTGACTTCTGATACCTGTTGCGGATCGCGATTGTCGGCTGCGAACCCCGCAGTGTCGATCGACGGAAGACTCCCGGATTGAGAGGTTGTCAAACTCTGGCAGGTTCAGCACGCACTTGATTCTTCCTGAGCGCGGGGACGGAATCGGACCGCAACGCGTACACCACTCCCTCTGTCGTCATCCCGAAGCGTACCGCATACGGGTACGGCGTACGACATTGCGCCCTCACCTGGGGAATGGCAGGAGTTCTCACCTGCCATTGCGGGTCGGTGGTTCTCCCGCAATTCCCCGACGGCCGGGAAGACGACGATTTGCGCCCTGCCGGCGCTGTCCGAACAGTTCGGCGTTAAGCCCGCCGCCTTTCAGGCCGAGCTCATCAATCCGTGGCATGCAGATGGTATGCTCCCCTCCCTGCTCCGCGGAACCGTCGCCCTCGAGCGGTTCATCGAAGACCGCTTCGCGGTTATGCTCCGTTATCTTATAATACTGAATACCAGGTTGATCTAAGGCAGTAGGGGAGACAAGCATGGTTAGTCTGGGTCGTAGCCTTATCGTCGTAGTTGCTTGGACATTGCTTTCTCCCGCGGTGGTCGCTCAGACCATCGACGAGGAGGCCGCCGATTATTACCGTAAATGGTTGGAAGCGGACGTCGTCTACATCATCACCGACGAAGAACGGGAAGTGTTTCTGAACCTCACTACAGCGGAAGAGAAGGAGCGGTTTATCGAACAGTTTTGGCGACGTCGCGATCCGGACCCCGAGACGGAGATCAACGAGTTTCGAGAAGAGCACTACCGCCGCATCGCTTACGCCAATGATCACTTCTCCATCGGCGCTCCAGGATGGAAAACCGACCGCGGGAGGGTGTACATCCTCCATGGACCTCCCGACAGCAAGGAATATCACGATCAGGGCGAACAATACTATCGTCCGATGACCGAAGGCGGCGGGGTCACCACAACGTACGCTTGGGAACTCTGGTACTACCGTCATCTGCCGGATATCGGCGACAACGTTGAAATTGAATTCGTCGACAAGACGCTTACCGGACACTTCGTGCTGGCCCGCGATGAAATGGACAAAGACGCCATGCTTTGGGTTCCCGGCTTGGGGCTGACCGAATCGGAACGCTTGGGCGGCGGCAGTAAGGCAGAGCGCATCGGCACCCGGACCATGGCGAACGAAGCTTCGCGGCGAGTGGGCAACCCCTTGAAGATCTTTACGCTCAAGGACGACCTGTTCGACCGCTTACGGCGGTATAGCAAGATTCAGGCTGCGCCCGACATCAAGTTCAAAGATTTGGAGGCCTTGGTCGATATCCAACTCTACTACAACCAGTTACCCTTTGAGGTAAGACACGACTTGGTACGGGTGACTCCTGAAGACTTTCTCGTCCCGGTCACCTTCTATTTCGACACCCAGGAGCTGGGCTTCCAGCAGTCGGTGGGGGTCCGCCAGGCCAAGCTCAACGTGTACGGCCGAGTCGAGAATGTAGCCCATCAAAAAGTCTATTCTTTTGATGATACCGTCAGCCTTAATTTGAACAACGACGGCAGCGGTACCGGTAGGAGTATCTACCAGAAGGCGATCCCTCTTAAGCCTGGGCGCTACAAGCTGGTGGCCATCGTCAAGGATCCGAAGAGCGAAAAGATCGGTACTCTGGAGAGGGGTATCATCGTTCCCTCCGGATTTCAGGAAGACCTCGAAATGAGTCCCGTGATCTTGGCCGACCTTGTCCAGCCCGCCAAGTTTGAAGAGTTCATCAACGATCCGTTCGTCCTCGGCAGTGTGAAGGTCTACCCGAACGCAGGCAATACATTCCGTCGGGGAGATCCGGTGGGTTTCTACTGCGAAGTATACAACGTCATGGCGGATCAACAGACCCTGGAACCGGAGTTGTCGCTCTATCTTCGGATTCTCCGTGACGGGAACGAGGTTCCTACGCCTTTCCAGGGCAAGGACTTGCGCCAGCTCCTACACCGTTTCTCCGACCGCTTCTTCGTCGGTTCCATGTTCGGCTCAGAGTTGCTCGAACCCGGTACTTACCGGCTCCATCTCCAGGTGGTTGACCATATCGCGGGAGCCACCGCCGAGACGTCGACTGAGTTCCGAATCGCAGACGTAGGCCGGCAGTTGGCCGCTTCCTCCAAGTAAGAGGGGGGACGTCACAGGACGTCGGGCCGGGGACAGTGTATTCTCCGGTACGGATCGTTTGATCGGCGGAAGCCGAGAGCTTTTGGTTTCGGGTTTTCGGTTGGACGATTGTATTTCCGCCGCCAAAGCAGCCGGGATTAGTAGCGTTGAGCCTTTCATGGCGTTCCCGCTCCGGCATGTACGACAGAGCCAACGTCCTGCACGTCCCGTCGACAGCTGGGCTGTTCCCCCTCTTTTCGCGCTCTTCGGCCGACGGAGTGACAGCTCGCCTCTGCACGTGCGGCCCGAAGAACACCTACGCGCGGCGGCCCTGCCGGGGTTTTTCCTCCTGCGGCTGGGAATCTTCTTGTGCCTGCAACACTCGGTTCACCATCCGCCAGGAAGCCTCGCTACCTTGCAACCGACAGACGAGAAGGCATGGAGTAAGCCCGGCACCTCTAGGACCATTCGACGATCTCGCTTTTGTACCTGCTCAGGAAAGCCGTCACCACGCGCCCGGCAGGAAAGTACACAGCCTTCCCCACACAGAAAACGACGCCTCCCCGGTTGGTCGAGCCCAGTTCTCGGAACGATCGGAGTTCTATGAGCCAATCTGGTCCAGGTGAGGATCCACTTCCACGATAGGCTTCGACAGAAACCACGTGAATATCAGCGAAAGAACCACGACCAGCACGAGTCCGAAAACGGCTAAATAGGCATACCAAGACCGCAAGTTCCGGAAGGGAGCAAAGACCTCGTTTCGCTCGGCTTCGATGACTACCACCCAGTCGAGCTGCGGTACCGAGGCGGCAAGGCGGGCGCTCGGCAATCCGAGAAACAACTTCGGATCATCCTCAGGTACCTCCAGCCACCGCACCCCGCGATCGACGGAACTGTTGACTTGGTCCACGAAGGGGTAACGCTCGTCACTTCCAGGTGAGGTCACCAGCGTGCCGTCCCGCCGCAGGATAATGGCGGCGGACGTCTCGCCGAACCTTAGGTTGTCGACAATTCGGAAGAGGGAGTGGCTGTCGGAAACGGCCTTGAGAATTCCAAGTACTTCCCCGCTCTCGGGATCCCGCACCGGTTCCGCGATGTCAACCGAGTAGATGCCCATACTTTCGTCGTACTGGATGTCGCTGAGGTAACTCTGCCCGCGTCCTTCCAAATACGTCACCCTCCACCACTCCTCGTCGGCCTGGTAGTAATCGCTCGTCTTTCCAGTGGCCGCGACCAGTCGACCGTAGCGGTCCGCCAGAAGGATTTCGCGAAAGTGAGCTGTAACCCGATTCAAACTGCGCATCAAGACCGACGCCGGCCTCTCCAGAATTGCATCGAGTTCCTGCGATCGACCCGGCTCCAGCTGCGGCCAACGCGCCTCCAGTTCCGCGACAGCTCGGTCGAAGTTGGTACGCTCATCGGGCGGCGCCACCTTCTTCAACTCTTCCAAAACTACGGGAAGGGCCGCCAGGTTGACAACTTCAGCCTGTAGACTCTCGATATAATCCGCAATCTCGTCCTGCAGCTGATCACAACGGTGTCCGAAATACAGGCCCACAGTGCCGCGCAACCGCGCCTCGGCTCCGCCGATCAGGGCGTAATAACCGAGAATCAGCGGAACCAGTCCGAGACAAAGGAAGAGAACGAGAATCCGCAACTGAATGCGGGAACCTCCACGGGCAGGAGCCATGAGGACCTCCTTTTGCCTTCATCGTACGCCACGGCGCAAAAAATAGCTAATCCCACGCCGCGGGCTGAAGATCCTTCGCTTCCAGGAGACGAACCCCCGGTGATCGGAACGAAGCAATCGATACAAGCCGGGTCCGGTTGGTTTGCGCTCACTGCTCCAGGCCGCCGTCGCCGCTTTCCGGCTTTTGCCGGGAAATCATCAAGCTTATCAACCGACCGCCGGTCCCGAACTTGCGTCGACGTACGGAAAGCAATACGAGACGACGCCGGGGACCGTTTCGTTCCGGCGCTCGCCCACCCGCGACGCCGACATACCCAAGCTTAGAACCTCACGGCGGAACATTCCGTCTTCTTGCGTTGCGGGCCTTAAGCCAGGCTTCGAACCTCTCTCCCTTTCCAGGACCCAGTAGCTACGATTCCCCGCGACACGCTGTGAAACGTGTGCTAACAACCCTAGAATACGGATATGAATGAGAAAAGAGTTTCCCGTCGAACGTTCCTAAGAACCAGTGCTTCCGCTGCGGTGATCTCGACTGCGGTAGGGACGACCCACGCCGCTCCGGCTCCCCTGACCCAGCGTGGCGCCAATAATCGCCTGCGTATCGGATTCGTGGGCGTGGGCGGCCGCGGTTTCGGCGCCCATGTCAGGACGCTTTCCAGGTTTCAGGAGGAGGGCTCCCAGATTGAGCTGGCGGCGGTTTCCGACGTGTTCGCCGCCTACCGAGAGCGGGCCTCCGCCTACATCAAGGAAAAACACGGCAATACCCCGGCGCAGTATGTCGACTACCGTGACATGTATGCCAAGGAGGACCTCGACGCCGTTTGCATCAGCACGCCGGATCATTGGCACGCCAAGCAGATCCTCGACGCACTCGATTCCGGCTACCACGTCTATTGCGAAAAGCCGATGACCAAAACGGTGGAAGAGGCCCTGGAGGTCGAAAGACGGTGGAAGCAGTCGGGTAAGGTCATGCAGGTAGGGGTCCAGTCCACCAGCCTGCCGGTCTGGCGTCGGGTACGGGAAGAACTGTGTGCCGGTAAGATCGGAAAGGTACTCATGTACCAGACCGAGTTCTTCCGCAACTCGTCGGTCGGACAGTGGCGGTACTATGAGCTCACCGAGGACATGACCCCGGAAACCGTCAACTGGAAGTTGTGGCTTGGCGTGGAGGAAGGTTTGGCCGAGGAGATTCCTTTCGATCGGGCGATCTTCCGACAATGGCGTCGATTTTGGGCTTTCGGCGCAGGAATGTACTCGGATCTTTTTGTCCACCGTACGACTGCCATGCTGAAGGCTACGGGCCTTCGCTTCCCGGGTCGAGTAGTGGGGAGCGGCGGCATCTACCTGGAATACGACGGTCGTGATGTACCAGACGTGGCCACGGTGATCGCCGAGTTCCCCGAAGGAGTCCAGGGGTTGGTGACCGCCACCATGTGCAATCAGGGAACACCGATTCCCCAGTTGATCCGAGGACATTACGGTTCGTTCGTCTTTGGGAACGGCGAAGAATTTAGCGGATTCGATTTCGTCCCGGAGCCGTCGACAATTACCCATCTGGACGTCCCTCCGGAACGCATCGAGGTCGAGCCGAAGCTCCGGGACACGACCCGCGCCCACTTCGCCAACTGGTTGGAGGCCGTTGAAGCCGGCAAGCCGGAGCAATGCAATAACCCACCCGACTTGGGGGCGGCCGCCATCGTTGTGGTAAACCTGGGAGCGCGGAGCTATCAGGAAGGAAAAGTGTTCCACTTCGAGCCGGAGACGCGGACAGTGCTGCCCGGAAGCGAAGAATGGGCGAAACGATGGGAGCAGATGTCGAAAGATCGGGCCAAGCCTAAGCACATCCCGGGATGGCATGCCGGAGACACGGGAAGTACCCTGGAAGAACCCGACTACATGGCGCTGGCCGGTCCTTGGATCGACGGCAAACCTCCCGAGGCTCGCCGATAACGTCTGGAAGGTCGCCCGAAAGAGCCTTTTGGGCGCAACAAAATAGAGATTCGGCCCTTCTTCCGGCGCTCGCGGGAAGGGCCGTTCTCCACTCGGTAGCCGGCGTCACGGGCGAGGCGATCCGCAGCTCGATCGGCGTGGTCGGCAAAATCCACGCTCTTCGCGTGCGTCCCGGCGCCAAAACGTTGCCGCGCCGAGACCTCCCGGCAAGGTTGTGCCTGCCGAACGAATAATTGCGTGGCCGGCTGCGCGAGGCGGATCCCGGCAGGTTGCAGCCTCGCGCGGCCCCCAGGTCGCCGGGCCGCGTGAGGCGACGCTTCATTCAATGTCGGAGCGTACCAAGACGAGGGCGGAGGCCACGAGCAAGGCGGCCGCCACTCCGGCCAACAGGAACCATTCCCAAGGGGAAACCTCGGAGACCCGCGTCTTCATCCACTTGGCTCGAAGTTCCAAAAGGGGATGGGGAACGGTGATCCCCTGCTCGGCGACCACCTCGGCAAACGTGCGAACCGCCACCGAAGTCTCGGCGACGAAATCCGAGAGGCGATCGACGCCCCCTCGGAGACTGCGGACCAACGATGACAGAAAAAGACCGTTCGGCGAGATCATGGAAAACCGCTCGGCCAATTGCACCTGCCCTAAGGCCGAGCGAAATTGCTGATTGTACATTTCCGCAATACGGCGCCGCATGTCGCTGGGACTCCGAGAAGGCTCCTCCGAAGTCGACTTGCTGTCCTCGCGCAGTTGTTTTGCCGCTTCAATTTCGACCAATCGGTCGACCTCGGAACCGCGCAGAGCCGGACGGCACGCCTCGCCCGCCAACTGGCTCGCCGCCGGCACACCCAATGCCAGAACGACCCAGGCGGCCAGCGCCCAATACAGAGACTGCGGAGAGTTCCGGCAAACCGTGGAGAACAGAAGTCCCAGGGCGACAAACACGCCTAGGTAAAGGACGGCTCCCAACCACCAGATCAGAACCGCCAACAGGTCGGACCACTCCAAAGCCACCCCGGCGGTTTCGCTGAAAATCAGGAGAGAAGCTGAGGTTCCCACAAGGACGATCACCCACAGCGCGGTCATGACAGCCAGGAACTTCCCGAGCAAGACCAGAGGGCGCCGTACCGGATAGGAGAGGAGCAATCGGAGCGTACCCCGCTCCCGCTCTCCCGACACGGCGTCGAACGTGAGAGTCAAGGCGCCGAAGCTCACCACGTACAGCAGCACGAAGCTCCAGTCCAGCCGCATGAATCGGGGCAGCGCGTAATTGTAGCGAAGGCTCGAAGAGTAGCGGATACGATCGATCTCACCGAGCTTGTAGGCTATGACGTCGGGAAGGTACTGGGCTCCCGCGTCTAACAACAAGGAGGTTCGACTGGGGAGGAGGTAGAACTGCACGATGAACTGTGAACGCCAGTCCGCCGCGCGGACCCGTTCTATTCGCTCCAATTCCAAGGAGACGCTCTGCTCGAACGCCTCCAGGTCGGTGCGGTGGCGAAGTCCGGCCGCGTAACCGGCAAGCATCCAGAGCAGAACGGCACAGACTCCGAGAAACGGCAGACGGAAGGTACGAGAGAGCTTCCGAAGCTCGACGGCCAACAGGTCCAACACCCTAGATGACCTCCCGCCGCGCAAACAACGCCAGCGCAGCCAACAGGATCAAAAGGTCCTCCCCGCAAAGCACCAGCCACGCCTCGGTACACCGAGGCCAGGTGCTGCCCCGGCGAGGCTCGGCCACCCAAAGGGGAGGTCGGCTCACCCCTTCCACATCTTGTCCGGACGATACGTCCGTGAAATACCGGCGCGTGTAGAAGTCGGTACGTCCTTCCATCTCCTCGAAGAATTCGGTCTTTTGGAGATTCGCCTCGACAACGAAATCCCGGAAGGCTTCTGCATCGGTCTCCGCCAGTCGGGCCGTCAAGGCGTCGAACGCCACGACCGGAAACCACGAGAACCATCGCACGAATCTCTCCCACTCTTCCCGGAGGGCTTCAAAACGCCGCCACCGAAGTTCGAATACGGCCCGTCCCACATTCATTTGGGTTTCCAGCAACCGAGGCAGGCGTTCCTCCAACATCCGGAACTGTTCCTCATCCGCTCCCGAAATCGCCACAACTCCCTGGGAATGCACCAGCACCCGCATACCGGACCCCGGTCGGGCGAGAGCGGCCGCAACATCCGACCAAACAGGTTCCAGAGCAAAGAACCGTGCCAATCCTCGAGGGGATGCAACATCCAAACCGTCCAGGAACTCGTCGTACGCTTCAAAGAACGGCGTCATAACGGGCCAGGTGTTCTCGTACACCTCCTGCTCCGAAACGTACCGGCTGGCGCTCGTCACAACGGACGGCAGAAGCGTGGGTACCACAACCACGATCGAGGCCCAAACCACCAGCATGGCAATAGCCGCCTGGTTGGATTCCGTCACCCACACGGACGCCAGTACGCCGGCAAGAAAGAAGAATAGGCTCCACAAGGCCGACGCCAAAAAGTGCAGTGCGAGAAACGACGGGAAATCCCGGGGCCAGGGGACTCCCCACATGAGGAGAACCACGGTCACTGCGAGGTGCGCCACCGCCACCAGAACCAGCAGAACCAACGCACCCGCCCCCACCTTTCCCAGCAGCAAGGTGGATCGATACACCGCATGAGAGCACAGCAAGGGAAGAGTTCCGGCCTCCCTTTCACCCGCTATCAGAGCAAACGAAAGCACAACGCCCAGCAGCGGAAGAACCATTTCGAAGACGAAACGCAGATCGCGGGTCGGCAGCACCGAGAACAGCGGACGGTCAAACACTTGCGCGCTGGTAGGGTCGACAAACGTCCAGCGGGGCAAACTGTACTGGTACGGAAAATCACCTTCAATACCTGCGTTGAACAAGGTATAGACGCTCGGCTCCCGTAAAACGTGGAATTTCAAATCGGAATACGGCCGCCCGGTGCCCACCGGAAAGTCCAGCAAACTCCGCCTGCTTTCGAACTCATGGAATCGCTCCTCGTGTTGCTGCAACAAAGCGGCCGTCGTCAGGGGGGTAATCAGCAAAACAAGGAGCAGGCCCGCCCACATCTTTCCCCCGTGGTAGGCCTCTCGGAGTTCCTTGACGACGACGGACCACCAAGTTCTCACCGTTGCTCCCTCTCAAAGTCGCCTGACCGGCAGAAGCCGGCCCTGATAGGAAACCGCCGTCGTCTAGACAACGCCAACACTCGGAAGAACTCCTTCGTCCTTAACGCCGCATAAGGCGAATCCCCACTACGGCGGTGGCCAGCAGCACCAGAC
>JAPXNP010000020.1:0-16553 GCA_033811955.1 Acidobacteriota bacterium | reverse complement strand
CATGTTGTAGGCCACGAGAATCGAAGCCGCAATCATGAGAATCGGAGCAGCCGTGGATTGCATGCCCACGGCAAGACCGGTGATGATGTTGGTTGCCACTCCCGTTTTGCACGCGTCTGCGATCGACCGAATGGGAGCTCCTCCCGTATACCATTCGGTCAACAGACCGATCACGACACCCGAAAGAGTACCCATGAATACGGCGCCGAAAATACCCAGTTCCAAGCCGGACAAATTGACCGCGACCAGGACTCCGATCAGCATCAAGATAGCAGCCAGGATCGTAGAGTAACGAAGCGCCGCAGCGGGCTTGAGGCTTCGCAAGATCTTAATAGAAGCAATTCCCACCAGCGAAGCCAACAGTCCGATGCCGGCCACGATCAACGGGAAAGCCATATAAAGCAGCTTGTTCTCTTCCGTGATGTTCAGAATCGCCGCCGATCCCACCGCCGCAATGGCGATCGTGGCCACGATCGAACCAACATAACTCTCGAAAATGTCGGCTCCCATACCCGCGGTGTCACCCACGCAGTCGCCCACATTGTCGGCGATCGTCGCCGGGTTGCGCGGGTCGTCTTCCGGGATGCCCGCCTCTACCTTCCCCACCAGATCGGCACCTACGTCCGCCGTCTTCGTGTAAATGCCGCCGCCTACACGGGCAAACAATGCGATCGTGCTGGCCCCCATGGCAAAGCCGTTAATGTCGGATGCGTCCACAATGCCCCGCTGATAGAGCAAGAAGGCGATCCCCAGGCCGATCAGGCCAAGCGAAGCCACCGACAAGCCCATAACCGCCCCGCCCGAAAAGGCCACGCTCAGCGCCGCAGCCATTCCGGACTGATTTGCGGCCTGACTGGTCCGCACATTCGCCCGCGTAGCCGCCTGCAGCCCGAAGAAGCCGGCCAGCATCGAGCAGCCGGCACCGATAGCAAAAGCAGTCGCCGTGTGCCAGCTGATCGCCCAACTAAGCAGTACGAAGACGAGAACAACAAAACCGGCCAGAATGCTGTATTCACGACCCAGAAAAACCATTGCACCGTGGTGGATGGCATCCGAGATCTCCACCATGAGAGGGTTCGTCACCTCTATGCGACGAATCGACAAAAACAAAAGTAACGCCACCAGCAATCCCAACACACCGAGCGCAGGAAACCAGATGGAAATGTCAGCCATGAGCTTCCCCCTTCTCTGCTAGCTGCAGCAAATCGAGATAAACTTCAACAAGTCGAGTCTCTCACTGAATTCGTTTATACGAAACACGCCCAAACGGCGATCCCAAGCCACCGCCGCAGCCATATGTCAGCATCAACCGAAGTCTCGGCCGATCAATTGTACTTCGCCATGGCCAAGTCAACCCCTCCCTCAACGAAGGTTTCGACTCCTTCCACGGCGCGTTCCAGCATCTCGTCCACTTTGGGTCGTTCCTCGGGCTCGAACGACCGGAGTACGAAATCACGAAGGTCACCCCGGACGTCGTCGCGTCCGATCCCTAGCCGTAACCGCGGGACCTCCACGGTTCCAAGTGCCTCCAAGACAGAGGCCATGCCTCGATGTCCTCCGGCGCTGCCGCTCCTGCGAAACCGCAATTTGCCAAGCGGCAACGCCACATCGTCATACGCGATCAAACAAGCCTTCGGGGAAAGGCCAAAATAACGGACCAACGGCTCAACAGCACGACCACTGCAATTCATGTAGACTTGCGGCTTTGCCAGGATCAATCGTTGTCCGCCGACTACCAGCGAGGCAACCTCCGCCAACTTGTCGAAAGATCGAAAGGTCGCTTGGTACTTTGCGGCCAGTCTGTCGACCACCAAAAATCCGACGTTATGCCGCGTCCAAGCGTAGCGTCGCCCGGGATTCCCCAACCCGACCACCAGGTGCAACGCTCCGCCTCCCGTCTCGACCGAAACGAGCAAACGCTACTCGCTCTGCCCCTCTTCGGCCTCTTCCACCTTGCCTCTACGAATAACTTCCGGCTCGGCAACCTCGGCGGGAGCCGCCTCCACTTCCGCTTCCACCCGCGGGGCCAACACCGTCACCACCACGACATCCGGTTCAGTGAGCACCCGCAGCTTCGATCGATCCAGCTGCAAATCGGAGACACGGACGGCGTCACCCATATCCAGATCCGAAACGTCGACCACAATCTCGTCCGGAACGTCTCGAGGCAAACACTCCAGTTCAATCCGCCGGAGAGGCTGATCCAGGAGCCCGCCGGCCTTCACTCCCCGAGCCGAGCCGATGATCTCGACCGGCACCTCGAAGATCATCTTCTCGTCCATTGTCACTTGCTGAAAATCTACATGGATCAAAGACCCTTTTACGGGATGCAACTGAAAATCCCGAATCAAGACATTGGTCTCCAGCCCGTTTACCGACAGGGTAAAGATGGTGTTCCGCCCCGCCCCCGACGTCAGGATTCTTACCACGTCGGTGGGGTTCACACTGACCTGCAGGGTTTCCATCCCACGACCGTAGACAATACCGGGAATCCGCCCGGCCGCCCTCAATCGTCGATTCGGACCTTTCCCCGCCTTCTCCCGCTTCTCCGCCCGGAGCACAATCTGCGCCATATTCTTCCTACTCCTACGCGATCATTCCGATGAAGCTGCTATTGTAGCAACTGTTGCAGGCCGAAAGTTGTCGACCACCCCTCTTCGGTGTTCGGTCCCTGCGCCCTTGTGACCACTCCCACTCAGAGCTGAACAAACAAGCGGCTGACCGACGTCTCCTCATGGATCGATCGGACGGCTTCCGCAAGTAGAGGCCCCACACTCAAAACCCGAATCTTGGGTATCCGCTTCTCTTCGCCCAGCGGAATGGTGTTGGTGACAGCAATCTCGTCGAACGCCGACTTCTGCAACCGCTCTATGGCGGGGCCGGAAAGAACCCCGTGCGTAGCGGCGGCGAACAACCTTTGAGCTCCCTTCCTTTTCATCTCACACGTGGCGTTCACGACGGTGCCCGCAGTATCGATGAGGTCATCAACAATGATGACGTCTCGGCCTTCGACATCGCCGACGATGTTCATCACCTCCGCTTCATTGTCTCCGACCCTCCGCTTGTCGATGATTGCCAGGTTCGCCTTCAAGTACTTGGCGTAGAAGCGGGCCCTCTCCACCCCACCCGAGTCCGGGGAAACGATGGTCAGCCGCTCGAACTCTTTCTTCTGGAGATACTCGAGAAAAACCGGAGCGGCATACAGATGATCCACCGGCACATTGAAAAACCCCTGTATCTGGTCGGCGTGGAGATCCATGGTCAGAATTCGATGGGCGCCGGCCGCACTGAGCAGGTCCGCGACCAGTTTCGCGCTGATCGGTACCCGCGGCTTGTCCTTGCGATCCTGTCGTGCGTACCCGTAGTAGGGAATCACCGCCGTGATCCGGCAGGCGGACGCCCGTTTGAAAGCGTCGATTATCACCAGGAGCTCCATTAGAGTCTCCGCCACCGGAGGACACGTCGGTTGAATGATAAAGATGTCCTGTCCGCGCACGTTCTCCAGGATCTGGAAAGCGACCTCTCCGTCACTGAAGCGACGGAGTTTGACTTTCCCCAACGGCAAGCCCAGGTGATCGCAGATCTCCTGAGCCAGAAAGGGATGGGCTGATCCCGAAAACACCTTTAATCCATCCATCTCCCTTCACCTCGGAAGAAGCTCCTCTTGATACCTTAAGAACTCCTACATCTTCCGACTTCCGGTCGACGCTCCCATCGTCGACGGCGGAGCACAAAGATCGATCCCCTCTCACAAACAACGATCTACAAGTCCCCGCCGAGAGCCCCCTCGCCGACTGGAAAAACCCGACCGCGAATCGTCGTCACCATAAAACTTGCGCCGCCCCACTTGGATCGGCATGCGTCGGCGCCTTGCTGAAGAGCCGGTTTCGGACCTATCGCAAAAAGAGCCGATCCACTGCCGGCCAACAATGCTCCGCCAGCCCCGGCGGCCAGCAAAAGATGCTGAATTTCCCCCAGTACGGGATACCGGGAGAATACTACGGACTGAAAATCGTTCCGCAACTCCCCCCATCGACAGTCCGACACCAACTGTCGGAACGCGCGCATTCTAGTATCGAGGTCCCGCCCTGTCAAATGCCTATTCCATGGGCCTACCTGCAACCAGGAGTAGGCTTCACCTGTCGAAACGGAAAAACCGGGCCAGAAGATCAGCATCTCGCCGTCGTAGTGTGAACGCGGCAGAGGATGGAGCTTCTCGCCTCGACCGGTGCCGACGGCCACCCCGCCACGGAGGAAGAAAGGAACGTCGGATCCCAGTTCCGCCGCCGTCTCCGCCAGTTCCCTGTCTTCAACGACACCGCCCAACAGGGTGTTGAGCCCCGACAAGACGGCGGCCGCGTCACTGGAGCCTCCGCCCAGTCCCGCCCCCGGTGGAATTCTCTTTTCCAGACGAATATGAAGACCCTCCCGGTAACCCACGCGGTGCATCAAAGACTCGGCGGCTCGCCATGCCAAGTTCGTCGAGTCACAAGGAACCGGCCACCCCTCGGTTCCCAAACGAATGCCGGGAGTCGTCTCCAGCGTAAGCTTGACGGTGTCCGCCAGAGATACCGTCTCGAAAATCGTAAACAGCTCGTGGTAATCGTCCGAACGACGACCCAAAATTTCCAACCACCAGTTCACCTTTGCATAGGCGGGAAGAACGACGGCCGGTGTAGACATCTTCAAGCGGGAACGTTCTCAGCGCTTCTCAGGGACCGATAGACCCGCCAGCTTCTCCCGAATGCGGGCCGCTTCGCTCCCTTTGTCTTGGAACTTCAGGGCCTCGCGGTAGAAGTGCTCCGCTTTCAGCCCGTCGCCCTTGCGCGAGTACAGATCACCCAAGTGCTCCAGGATCACAGGGTCGTTCAGCTCTAGGCGGGCGGCCGACAGCAGATGTTGTTCCGCCTTCTCCAACTCGCTCTGCTGAAAGTAAGCCCACCCCAAACTGTCTTGATAAGCACCGTTGTATGGGTCCAAACTGACGGCCCGTTCAAGATAGCCGACGGCCTCATCTAAACGGACTCCTCGATCAGCCAGCATATAACCCAGGTAGTTCAGCACATCATGAGCGTCGGGATCGTTTTCGAGCAGGGTTCGAAAAACGCGCTCCGCCTCCTCGAAGTCCTGCCGCCGTTCCAGCACGGCACCCAGCTGGAAATGAAGACGCCGACTCCCCGGGACCGTGGTCAAGCCGTCCTCGATAACTTCTTCGGCCTCGTCATACCGGCCCGCCTCGAGGAACAGTTGACTCAAGATCAAACAAAGGAACTCCTGTTGCGATGTTTCCTTCATCTCACCGCTTCTCAGAGCCTCCAAAAGGCTGACCGCTTCTTCCAACCGCCCCGTCGCCGCCAGTACCTGGGCATAGGTCGCAGCCGCCTGAGGATCGTCCGGCGTCTCCTGCCACAGTTCCCTTCCCAGATCGAGTGCTGGTTGCAGTCGCCCGGCCGCTCGATATGCCTGCATCAGGCGCCGGCGGAGCTCCCGGTTTGCGGGTTCGAAGCGCAGTGCTTCCTCGGCCAACCGAACGCCTTCGTCGAAACGGTGCTGCTCAAGCCGAATCAACGAAAGATTCGTCAAAAACAGAGGGCGGAACGCTTTAGCGTCAGCCCTCTCCAAATCCACTAACTGCTGGAATCTCTGAGCCGCCTGTTCGCGTTCACCCATCTCCGCCAACAAGGTCGCCAACTCGAAAGCCGCTTCTAAGTTCTCGGGTTGAGTCTCAACGAGGGCGGAAAGAATGCGTCGACTCTCGTCCAACCGCCTCGCCTGCCGATAGGCCCTCGCCAAATCCAAACGCAGCGATTCATCTTGCGGAAAGACGTCTTCCAAGCGCTCCAATAAGGGGATGGCCTCCCGCCCCTCACCCACCTGCACCAAAGCCGCCGCCAGAGCTCGATGGAGGCGAGGTTCCGGACCGTTCGCCAACCCGTCACGATAGACCGCTACGGCCTCCTCCGGCTTCCCCAGGCGCTCCAGCACATTACCCAAAAAGAGCAAATACTCGGGCACATCGGAGCGGATTTTTAGACCCTGTTGCAAAACCGCAGCCGCCTCCTCCAGGTTTCCCGACTCCGCCAAGGCCTGGGCTTCTGAAAAATAGTAGCCGAGTACGGATGGATCCATCTCCCGGAGTCGGCGGAAAGACCGGGCGCTGGCCTCGAAATCACCGGCCTGAAAATAGAGCTCCGCCAAACTTTGCAAAGCTTCGGTATGCTTCGGCTCCAACTCGAGGACCTTTTCGAAAGCCTCAACCGCCTCTGCATGCTCGTCACTCCGTGCTCGAGTACCGTAAAAAATCTTGCCCAGCAGTAAATGACCCTCAGTGTTCGTGGGATCACGAGAGATCGCTTCGCGGCAAGCTTCGACCGCCTTGGTCACTTCTCCCGACTGGTAGAGCACCCAGGCAACTTCGAGACGAAGGGTCACGCTTTCGGGATCCGCCTCCAGCGCCGCCTGAAACTCCTGCAACGCTTGCGGCAAATCCTCCGCCAGCAATGAGAGTCTTCCGGCCACAAAGTGGTAGTAAGCGGCAGATCGTAACGCGGCCCCGTCTGCAGGACGATGACCGACCACGTTTTCAGAAGGTACTGCCCGGAGTCCGTCCCGGCACATCAAAACTAAACAAAGGAGAAGCACCCACAATCCCAGGCTCCATCCCGAGCGACTCCTGCATCCTCCGGGCACCGTTCCTACCGCGGCCCTACTGCCCGGGCACTGCGGCCATATACTCCAGCGAGTCGGCATAGAACAACTCCAGACCAAACAGAGGCGGATCAGAAGAAACCTTCACGTAACCTCCCAACTGCGTCTCGAAACCTTCGACCAGCTCCGGCAAAAGGCCTATCCTACGCCCCCCGGGCGGCAAAACGAATTCTCGAAAGCCGGTCAAAGTACCATCGGCGGCGTAGATCTCCAGTCGTGTAGCGGACGCCTCATCGCCCGCATTGACCAACGCCACTCCGGTGGATATGCCCGCTCCCTGCGCGACATGCGAGAAGAACAACTCCGTAGAAGCAACCGAGGCGAGAGCCAAAGTAGTCATAGCTCGTCCTCCCTCCAGCACCAGCTCCACATCGCCCACCAAACCGCCACGGTCCGCCTGAATCTCGAGCCACCCGCTCACCAGCTCGCCGGTGTCGACCAGATCGAACAGTTCCAAAACGTCCGCACGCTTCGCCTGTCCCTGCACCAGCTCGAGCTCAACCGGCTCTGCCATTAGTGTACCCTGATCGTCGCGTAACTTGAGGGAGACATGAATCGTCATCTCGGGGTCGAGCTCGGGTTCCTCCTCGTCTTCGCCGGCGATGGGTTTGGGATAAGAGTTAACCAAGCGAAGTGTCGAGACGGCGTTTTCCGCTCCGACGACCTGAGACACCACGAAGCGCGTCGGCTTCTCGTCCAGATCACTCACGGGCGTAGCGTTCAAAACCGCCAACTTCTCCGCATCGAAGTAGCGTGCATACACCACCACCCCCGTGGGACAGGACACCTGTAGATAGCCGTCGGTGAAGTCCTTAAAAACACTCTCAGGAAATAGTCCGCCTGTCAGTCCGTCACTGGCATCGATATCCCGCACCATTCCCACGAAGAAGGTACGTGAAGCCAGCTGGTTGCTTACTGAGGCCACGACGTCGCCCTCTTCATCGAACAAGGTCACCGAGTACGAAGTGCTCTGGCGGTTGGGATTGAGGATCACCAGCTCGGTGGCCATCCCGTCGGTAAGGTGCACCTCGGGAAGTACCCAGCGTTGCGAAGTCTTTCGAGCCGCGACGACTCCGTCCATACGTCGCAGCGCCCGATCACCGATAAGAAAGAAACCCCGCAACTCCGGTTGGTCGGTATCGACGTCGAACCAAAGGTTTCCCGTTTTCGCCTCGGAGCTCTCGATCCATTCCGGCGAAGTTTGGGCCAACTGGCCTCGAGCGGGAATGACCCACTCGCGGGGGTTTATGTATTCAACTACATCCTCAGTGCCGGGATCGTCTGAAAGAAGAACTCCGCTTCGGGTAAAACCCGTCATGATCACCGAGGCGTCCTCTTCTGAGGGATTGGCCAGGGTGATTCCTGTAAAAAACTCCTCGTTATCGACAGCACCCTGGATGAAGAAGTGGCTCGTCCAGGTGACCCACTCCAGGGCATTGGCATTGTAATTTAAAACAATGAGGAATTCCTCGTCCGGAGTCAAAGCCAAAACTAGTGGAGCGGACGGGAGACTCGAGCCTTCGGAGAGTTCTACCTGTCCGCCGACATCGATCAAGCGAGGCACTTCCCCGGTCACCAGGTCGTAAACGACAATCGAGTCGTTCAAAGGAGCGGCCAGATACAACCACCGACCGTCCGGGGAGAACGCCGGAATCGTCCCCGGCCGGAAATCGCTTTGCAGAGGTGTTATGTCGGTGATTTCGTCGGTGACGGGATCGACAAAGCTAAGGTTTAACGAACTAATCACAAGAAACCGGTCGTCAGGAGTCCAGTAGACCCCCATGGCGAGTCCCGCCACCAAGTAACCCTTTTGCTCGCCCGTTTCCAGATCAAAGACCCAAAAACGATCAGTCGCAAGGTAAGGATAGGCCGAATTGCTGGAGTACATTTGGTCGGGAATACCCAGATAACGCCCGTCGGAGGACACCGCCATGCGGGTGGTCGCCGTAAATTCATGTACCACTGGATCTTCTTGACCCGGACCGGTCGCCGGCTCGAGTCTCTTCACTTCCTGGAATCGGGCGAAGTCGACCAAGACAACCGCATCAGGATAATCAACCTGGTAGAGCGCCGTCGACCCGACCAAGCAAACCGCCAACATATTCCGCTGGGGAATCACCAGCACTTGCGTCGGACAGGCACCCGGTATGAACTTCAGCCGCGGCCCCGCTTCCTGCATCAGTTCCACATCGACACGCAGCAACTCATCCGTTCCCGCCGATGCCAAGAACACGGTAGAGCCGTCCGGAGAGAACACGAGGTTGTTCACGACAGAAAAGAACACCCTCTTGAATTCGAGAACAGTGGTCTGAAGTGTGTCTACGTCGATCCGGACCAGAAAGCCGACATAATCACCCTCGAACTTCTGAGCTGATTCGGGCAGATTGCGCATCACCTCGATGCACGCGACGAACACGTACCTGCCGTCCGGCGAAAGGGCCGCTTGCAGGGGGTTCTTAGGCACCGCCAGCGCCGCTTCGAACTCGCCGGTGCGAGGAGAGAACACCAGAACCTTGTCCGAACCGGGAACCGGAAGAAACGCCCGGGAGCCGTCAAGAGAAAACACCAGAGACGGCGGCATGTTCAGATCAGGGCGTTTGCCCGTATACGAATACCCGGCGCTGGCCGCCGCCTCCACAACATTCGAGGAGACCGGAACGATATTCACATCGAACCGTAGACCCTCTTCCACGGCGCTGAGTTCGGCCTTGAAAACAGACCGCTGAGCCGTCATCGAGCCGCTTAGGAGAGCAAACAGGAGAATTGGCAAGATCCGACGGAAGCACAACATGGAACGTCATTATACTCTGACCCACTTCTCACCGACTTAGGGCTGAGCGAACCCAAGCCCGCGAGGTCAGGCTGCAGGCTTTCAAGGCTCCAAGGGTTCGGGTTTGGGACTTGCCCGGCTTCCCGAGCCAGCCTCCGATCCGAAACAGCGCTGCTCGGCCGTTCGACTGTCGCCCGGTAACCTTCCCCGACCTCCGACTCTCGATCTCGCCGGGCCTTCGTGGCTACCTATCCAACCCGCGTCTTCAGCTTCCTCTTACGAGCTTCCTCGGCTGCGTCAGTGCCTCAGTCTGAGTTCCAGCCGACGCACGACTTCGCCTCGGAAAAACCCGTTCACTCGACCGATCAGTCGGCCCGCCTCTTCGCGGCATACCTGAGCCCAGAGTTCGTCCACAGAGAGCAGCAGAACGCCGTCCCGCAAGGATGTGGGAGACGTTGCAGACGCCATCGCGTCGCCGACGACGGTCGACCAATAGGCTTGCAGAACCTGCAAGCGGGCTTCCGAATCCTGGGCGGATTCCACCAACAACTCCTGAACGGATTGCCCCAGCGACTTCATACCCCGAACCATCGGACCCCCGTTCCAACAGCATGACGCGCGTCTATACTCCGCCGCCACCCCGTGACCGGATAGTAGCATGTCTTAGCCCCCGGGGGCCGCTGCTCGCATCGGTCCTCAGTTGCAGCCGGACCGGGATCTTCGCCTCCGGACAAGTCGGAACAGATTCTGGAAGAGCCCGAGTCAGGGCAGTCTTGAAGCTTGCAAGCCTGCTGTCTATATCGTCGGCTGCCGAAAGGTCGCCTGTCGCCCTCCATCGGCTCTTTGCCGTCCAAGTAGGACACGGCTAATGCGCCGCGGTCCACGGCCGCAGAAGGCCGGCGGTCGGTCACGTTCTTTCTCAGGCCGGTGCTTAGGTGGTACCTTATTTCGGATGCGGAGCGGACAAAGATGCAGCAAACGCTCCTTCTGAATGCAACGTATGAGCCCTTGCAGGTCGTTTCGTGGAAACGAGCGGTTCGCCTCGTATTCCAGGAAAAGGTTGAGATCCTCGAAGTTTACGATCGGGTCGTGCACAGTGTTAGGATCAGCCTTGAAGTGCCGTCGGTGGTACGCCTTCTCTATTACATTCCGCTCAATAAGCGACTCAACGGTGTGCGGTTCTCCCGCCGCAACGTGTTCCTTCGGGACCGGTTCCGCTGTCAATACTGCGGACGCCAGTTCCCGGCGGCCCAGCTCACCTGCGACCACGTCATTCCCGTGGCTCAAGGAGGAAGTACCAGCTGGGAAAACGTCGTCACCTCGTGCATCCCCTGCAACCGGTTCAAGGGTAACCGTAGCCCTGAAGAAGCGGGGCTCCGGCTGCGGAAGCAACCCGTGGCCCCCGTCGGTTACGCAGGGAGAGAGCCCATCTTCTTGAAGCGTATGGAGCCTCCGGAAACGTGGAAGGTCTACCTGTTCAGTTGATTTCCTCCCCTGCGCTTCGTCCGAGGCCGGAACCTGGTAAGGCTGAGACTTTTCCCGCGGACGTTGCATCATAGAAACCAGGGTGTTGGGCCGAGCCGGGTTGACCCGGCCGCCCGGAAATCCCTAGAATCCTTAAGTAGAACCCGGTGAGGAAGATCGACAAGGACAGATGACGGAGCAGCGAACAGTCGCAGGAATCAAAGGATTTCTCGAGCGAGTACTGGCTCTTCGGGTGACCGAAGAGGAGCGCTTCCGCTTGGCGGGAGATCCGCTCAATTTTTTCGCCGAGGACATCTCGAATCGGAGGCCGTTGCGGGTGGCCGCGACGCTCGCCGTCCTTTTGCACATCCTACTTTTCCTGGTAGGTTTACCGTTTCTGCGTTCACAGGTGTTGATTCCGACCCAGGAGGTACTTGTCCTGAAGCAGCTGGCTTTACCGTCCCTACCTAAGGGAGGCAGTCCGCCGGCACCGCAAACTCCCGAAGTCAAGCCGGAATCCGCGCCGAAGCCGAAACCGGTGCTGGTTCCGATACCTGACCCGACTCCCTTTGACCCGGAACCAATCCAGCAGGAAGTCTCCATCGAAGCTCCTACGATCATGAACGAGGTGTCAGCCAGTTTGGACTTGGGAGACATTGCCGCTCCGCCGGGCTCGGGACGGGGGGCCCTCGGGACCGGCCCTGGAATGTCGAGCGGGGAAGGACCGGCCGCCGGTACGGGTGATGGTGTTTACACCTTGGGAAGCGGCGTGACGGCGCCGGAACTCATCGTTCAGACCACCCCCTCCTACACGGACGAGGCGATTAAGGCCAAGGCGCAGGGAGTAGTGTTGCTCCAGGCGATTATCCGAAAAGACGGCAGAGTGACCGACTTCAAGGTCATTCGCGGCTTGGGCTACGGATTGGAAGAGAAGGCGATCGAGGAGATCGCCACCAACTGGCGCTTTCGGCCGGGCACATTGAACGGACGGCCTGTGGACGTTCTGGCCACGATCGAAGTATCATTTAACCTTCGCTGAGAATCCGCCGCCGGACATGAACTGAAAACGGAGGACACCCGGTGGACGTCGGCTGATCTCGAATTCGCTCGAGACAGCACCTTGTTTCCTATCATGCGACGAGTGGCAGTCTGGCTGGCCGTTGTGATTTTCCTTTTGGATCTCGCTTCCAAGTGGTGGGTGGTACACCATCCCTCTCTACACTACCGGCCCGTCGTGAGCGGGTGCTTTACCATCGAGTACACCCTGAATCGAGGGATAGCTTTCGGCCTGTTTCACCACGCCGATTACCCGTGGAAGACTTTGCTGCTTGGGTTGATTGCCCTAGCAGCCCTGGGCTTTGTCACTTACTACCTATTGACGGTGCCTGAGTCGGAAAGACTCTTTTTGCTCGCTCTCGGTTTTCTCATGGGGGGAGTGTTGGGAAACTTGGCGGATCGAGTGCACGATGCAGCCGTCGTTGATTTTCTAAAGCTGCATTGGGGGAACCGGTTCGCCTGGCCTACCTTCAACATAGCCGACGCCGCCATTACCGTCGGGGTCTTTTTGATTCTGATCGATACGCTTCTCCCTCGTCGAGGAAAGGGAGCCGCCGCCTCCGGACTCATCGTCGGCTTACTCGCCGTCGGAACTTCGCGAGCCCAAGAGAGCCTTCCTGCGAGGGAGCTGGCGGAACGTATCCAGCATAGATACGACGCGGTGAACACCGTGGAAGCCCAGTTCGAACAGGTCGTGCGGGATCGTCTGTTCGAACAGCGGGAGAGCGGGATCGTACGGCTCAAAAGGCCGGGACGAATGTACTGGGAGTACCTTGAGCCCACCCAAAAGATCTTTGTAGCCGACGGAAAACGAACCTACTTTTACGTACCCCGGGACCGCCAGGTGATGATCTCGAACCTGGACCTCGACGTCACATCTTCGCCGCTGCTTTTGTTGTTTGGTGAAGCCAATCTTCGGCGCGACTTCCGGATCGAAGAAGCTCCCGAGGAATCCTCGAATAGCCTTGAGTGTCTCCGCTTGACCCCGCGTGAGCTCAGTCCGGAGTACTCATACGCTATAGTCTGCGTCGACAGAGACAATCTGCAGATCCGCCGGCTGACGGTCGTCGACCCTTTGGGGCAGATCCAGGAGTACTATTTGACACAGGTTCGAGAAAACGTGAGCATACCTGACTCACAGTTTCAATTCCGCATTCCGCCGAATGTGGAAATCATCCAAGAGGAGTGAGGGGAGGAGTGGACTGCGCAGCCTCGGGCGCCTACGCTTCGGCCACACACGAGCGGGGATGTTTCCCCCAATACTCACAGATCCAGCCGGTTGTGGCGGCTCGGCGCGTGGGCCTCACCCCCTACCGTGGGTTTCCGTGAATCCGCTGACGACGGTCGGCTTACCGATCGAGAGTTGAAGGAGAGCTACGTTGGAGCAAAAGCGAGCTTATATATCTTCCGTAGGCATGTATGTTCCGGAGAACGTGATCACCAATCACGATCTTTCGCAGCGTGTTGAAACCTCTGATGAGTGGATCCGTGAGCGTACCGGTATCCGGGAGCGAAGGATCGTGAGTGAGGGAGAGTGCACCAGTGACCTGGCGGTGCGGGCCGCGCTCGATTGCCTTGCGGGAGCCGGCCGCCGAGCCGAGGACCTAGACCTCATCATCGTGTCCACGGTGACGCCTGACATGATGTTTCCAGCGACCGCTTGCGTCGTACAAGAAAAGCTCGGCGCGAAAAACGCCTGGGGATTCGACTTGTCGGCCGCCTGCTCCGGATTCCTTTTCGCCTTGGCGACGGGAGCCCAATTTGTCCAGACGGGAGCATATGAGCGGGTCATGGTGATCGGAGCCGACGTCATGAGCACCATCGCCGATCCGACAGATCGGTCGACCTGCGTTCTGTTTGGAGACGGAGCCGGAGCGGTACTTCTTGAGCCCGCCACAGATCCCGAACAAGGCATCTTGGATCACCTTCTGCGCTGTGACGGCTCGGGCGGAGAGTACCTGTACATGCCCGCCGGAGGGAGCCGAATGCCGCCTTCCATCGAAACTGTCCAGCAACGTCTGCACTACATCCGGCAGGACGGCCGCATGGTGTTCAAGTTTGCCGTCAAGTACATGGCCGAAATCTCCCTGGAAATCTTACGCCGTAATCAGATGACTCCGGATGCCTTACGCTGGTTCATTCCTCACCAGGCCAACTTACGGATAATCCGGTCGACGGCGGATCGACTCCAACTTCGGGACGACCAGGTGGTGGTGAACATCGACCGCTACGCCAACACCACCGCCGCCACCATCCCCATGTGCCTGGCCGAGATCTTCCACCAAGGATCCTTAAAGCGTGGCGACCTGATTTTGATGGCCAGCTTTGGGGCAGGCTTTACTTGGGGAGGGCTCCTGTTGCGATGGTGACACGGTCGCCCGACTAGTTCCCTATCTACGGAGCCGAACCCAACCGGTCGAGTCAAGCTCCCGGCCGGGGTCTCACCGAAATCCCACCACGAGAAAGCAAGACTGGGCAACGTCGATGTCGCAGGTGCTCGACGGGGACTGTACGAACCGTTCGAACGAAGTGAGCGGACACTTCCGTCATTCCACACCCGCCGGCAGGACAGCCCTCATTTCCCAGTGTATCGGCGGGTCGGATCGGCGCGGTTTCTGCATCCAACCGATCGCCCGCCGTAAGCTCGCCGTCGGCTCTTCCAAGGAAAACGCCAAACTTCAAATCCCGGCAAGGTCATTAGACCAACCTTATCGCCCGGAGATAAGAGCGACAGGCTCACGACATCTACTCACGTGAAGGATAAAAGACGGCCGCGAACCCAGCTTCCCGGAACCCGTCCTCGGAACACGCGTCCAATCTCCCGGGGGAGCATCCGAAGCCCTCTCCTTTCGAATGCACCTCTCTTAAATGAACAGGTCGTTCGACCGGGTCGATTCCCGCCCGTCGGCACCTCGACGGTTAAACAAGTAACCCAGACCCGTCCGGACCGCCTTCAGCAATGACCCGATTTCCACCAAAGGGCGAAGCACGTCATCATGCAGCAGGCCGGCGGTCTGCCGGACCCTCTCCACCGTTTCGTCCACTACTTGGTCGATCTTTGCCGCTTCGCGTCGGCCCAGCTCGCTCAGCTCCCGGGCCAGGCTCTCCAAATCCCGGACGCGGGCGTCGAGTCTCTCGCCGGCATCTGCGGCTCGCCGGCTCAAGGTTTCCAGCACCCGCCTCAAATCCTCCACGTCGGAGGCCAGTATCTGAATCCGGCCCAGGAGCTCCCGGACGTCCTTGTGCAAACCCTCTGACATGCCTCGAATCTGCTGTACGGATTCTCGGGTCACGCGAGCCGTCCGACACACGGCCACCGCCTGGAGCACAATTGCCAGTACAGTTACCCCAACAAAAAAAAGCAACAGGTTTTCCAGCGTCAATTCAGCCTCCAGATGGTAAAGGCTTTATCCGCTCTGTCCGGATTCCTGCCCGAGCTTGCTCTTCTCCTCCTGAAAAGCCCGCTTGCCGGCCTCCACAGCGGCGGCAATCCGTTCCTTTTGCTCCTCGACCAATTCGCGACCTTTGTCCACAGTCGACTCGACCGTTTGCTTCAAGTCCCGTCCCACTTCCACAACTTTCTGTTTGCCTGTTTCCACCTTCCGGGCCACTTCCTCCGTCCCGGTCCGATACTTGTCGGACAAAACCCGCCTGGTCTCTTCCCCTGAACGAGGAGCAAACAGCAGGGCCACCGAAGCACCCACGAAACTTCCGATCAAAAAGTAGAGGACCTTTTCACCCGAATCAGCCATAGATACCCTCCTTTGTCAAAAGCCGCCTTCAGCTCATTCTTCGTGTCAGACAACTAACGTAGGTAAAAGTATCATAATGCTCAACATGAACCGAAACAAGGCCCTTTCGGCGGTACCTCCCATGGCGCTCACCATCGCCGGCTCCGACAGCGGAGGATGTGCCGGCATCCAGGCCGACTTGAAAACATTTGCCGCGCTGGAAGTCCATGGGGTTAGCGTTATCACCGCAGTGACCGCGCAAAATACCCTCGGGGTCCGCTCGTGGGAAGCGGTCAGTCACCGGCTGATCCGGGAACAGATTGAGGCGGTTTGCGACGACATTTCCGTGCGGGCCACGAAGACCGGAATGCTTCCCACCTCCGAGGTGATCCGGTTGGTAGCCCAATTGGTACAAGAACGCCGGCTGCATCCCTTGATTGTTGATCCGGTGATGGTGGCGAGCTCCGGCGATTCTTTAATGAACGAAGGGGCGGTCAGCGATCTGAAGAGGACTCTTCTTCCCCTGGCCGACCTCATTACCCCCAATCGCAGGGAAGCTGAAGTCCTGGCTTCAACGACCATACGGGATCTCGCGTCGGCCCGCGCCGCGGCGAATCAAATCCGCGACTTGGGAGCAAGAGCCGTTCTGCTCAAGGGAGGCCACTTAGACGACAATCCGAACGTCAGCGTCGACATTCTGGTCGACGGGGACGGGATCTTGGAACTCCGAGCCGAGCGAATCGTCACGAAAAACACGCATGGAAGCGGATGCACCCTCTCCGCCGCCGTTGCGGCCAACTTAGCTCTCGGCCACCCCCTACGGG
>JAPXNP010000019.1:0-16673 GCA_033811955.1 Acidobacteriota bacterium | reverse complement strand
CACGTCCTTCCTTGATTTCGTCGAGAATGCCGGCCAAATTATCGGCACTCTGCGTCAGCGACCGGTAGAGTTCTTCCTCCGTAATCAGCTTGCCGATGGTACCTTCCCCGCTTCTCAGCTGCCCGGTGATCTCCTTCAAGTCGGCCATGGTGGCGTTCAGATTGTCATACAACTGAGCATCATTGACCAGCCTGCCCGCCGTCCCTTCACCTTCGTTGATTTTCCTTAAAAGCTCTTCCAAGTTGTCGGTCGTGCTCACCAGTTGCTTGTGCAGCGTGTCGTCTTGCACCAATCGGCCGATTGTTCCCGGACCCTCGTTGAGGTTCCGGATGAACTGCCCGGCCTGCCTTATCGTCTCGTTCGCTGAAGACACGGTTTGGTTGAGGTTCTCGTAGAAGGATTCGTCCGTCAGGAAGCGCCCGACGGTGCCCTCGCCACTGCCGAGGGATCGCAAGATGCTCTCTGCTTGAGCGGAGAGGGTCTCAATGTTGGACAGGATATCGTTTGCTCCGGTAATCAATTCGGCAAAGGAAGACTGCTGTGAACCTGTCACGAGAACAACTTCGTATTTCTCCTTCCCAAGCCAAGTGTCTCTTTCCCTGTAGATGGTCTTCGCCGGCTCGTCGCTCCGCCCCAAGGAAATTTCAACGGCCTTGTCCCCAAGAAGTCCGATAGAGCCCAGGGAGATCCGGCTGTCCGCCCGAATCCAGTCCCGGTAGTCACTCTTTATGCTCATCTCGACGGCCACATTCTGCAGTCTGGTGCGCTCCCTCTCAACATCCTCGCGAAGTTGCTCACGGCGCTCTTCCAAACCCCGTACCTTTCTTTCAGCGTCTTGGTGCTGTCGGCGCAAGGCGGAGACCTCCGGATGGGAAGGTCCCAGAGTCCTCTCCTTCTCTTGGAGCCGGCCCAGAAGCTGTTGGACCTCTGTCTGGGTCTGTTGAAGCTGGCTCTCTACGCGATTGAGCTCGTCCGTCAACTCTGAAATCCTTCGAAGTGTAGCGATATTTTCCTCTGTCGGAGGAATGTCCTCGGGTGAGGTAAGCCGGACCGCCGTCACATTGCCGACTTCAACACCTCCCAGAAGCACCAAATCGCCGGGTTTCAAGCCGGAAACATTAGGCAAGTAGGTAACCGCCACGAACTGCTCTTCAAACATGCCGACTTGGGAGCCGATGGTAAAGATCGCGACGGCTGCGATAAAGCAGACGACGACGACAAAAATGCCAACCTTAAGTTCCGTAATGGAAAACTGTTGCTTGGCCATGGCTATGCTCTTTACTCCACAAATTCCCGGACGTAGGGGTCATCGGACCGAAATAAGTCTTCCAGCGATCCTTCCAGAAAAACCCGGCCGTCGCGAAGCAGCAAAACATTGGTATGTGTCTTCTCTTCCTCCTTCGCCAGAAACTCGACGGTGCCGTTTTCGGTCAATCGAGCCTTTTCCTCCGCCAAAGTCCGAGCGACCTGGAGATCATGAGTCACCAGGATCGAGGTCACTCCTCGCAAGTCCCGAAGACTTATGAGGAGCTCGCAAATTGTGCGACTGGTAATCGGATCGAGGCCGGCGGTGGGCTCATCGTACAGCATAAGCTCCGGGTCGCCCGCTAAGGCGCGGGCGATCGCAACCCTTCGGCGCATACCCCCGGACAACTCATCGGGCATCTTGTCGACGGTGTGCTCCAATCCCACAAAGCTCAGCAGTTGTCGAACGGTAGACTGGATTTCCTCCTCCGGCAGCCGGTTTTGCTCACGGAGTCGGTAGGCTACGTTCTCTCCCACGCTGAGTGAGTCGAAAAGGGCACCGGCCTGGAAGACCATACCTATGCGTCGGCGGATCTGCGTCAAGCGAGCATCATCCCAATCTGAAATGTCGTTCCCAAACACGATCACCCGCCCACGGTCAGGCCGCACCAGGCCGAGTACGATCTTCAAAATTGTGCTCTTGCCGGATCCGCTGCCCCCCAGAATAATCTTCATTTCACCTTGCTCGACTACCATGTCGAATCCTCGGAGCACGATCCGGTCGCCGAAGCGCTTCCAGATCGACTCCAGCGTCACGATGCTCAAGGGCGTAACTCCAGGATGATCTTACTCAGGAAGAAGTCCGTAATGATGACAAGAACGGAAGCGAAGACCACCGCTTGGGTGGTTGAGCGCCCGACGCCCCGAGTGCCTCCGGTCGTGCGCAAGCCGAAATAGGAGCCGATCATCCCTACGATAAATCCGAAGGCAAACGGCTTCGTCAAGCCTTCGACCAGATCCATGTAATCAAGTGACCGCATCGCACTGCTCCAATACAGGTGGGTGTTTAGACGGAGGGTGAAAAGAGCTACCAGCCAGCCTCCGATCAGACCAAACAGGTCCGCTACCACCGTCAAGAGAGGAACCATCGTCGTGCAGGCGATCATCCTCGGAGTCACCAGTTTCTTTACCGGATCGGTGCCTAAGGCCCGCATGGCGTCGACTTGCTCGGTTACCACCATCGAGCCCAATTCAGAGGCGATGCCTGAGCCAACACGTCCGGCAACCATCAGAGCGGTCAAGACCGGACCAAGCTCCCGAAGCAGCGACAAAGCTACCAGTTGTCCGGTAACATTCACGGCACCGAAGGCGCGAAGCGTCTTCGAAGTTTGAAGAGCCAGGACGCCCCCGGTGAAAAAGCCGGTCAGCACAATGATGACAGTAGAAGCAACCCCCACAGCATCCATTTGCTGCCAAGTGTCCTGGAAGTAGCGGGGGCGCCGAAAAAGATTCGCAACCGCTTGAACACTAAGCAGTGTGAACTCTTGAATCTCATAAAGACTGCGGTAGAGGAAGTTCATAATGCCGGTGTTTCGGTTTGCGAAACACCTCGTGATTCTATCAAAAGGGGAATGATTCCCCGTGTCGGATTTTGAGAAACGAAACGGAACCGCGGTGCGCGGCGTCCTTAAGTGGCGAAAGCGACGACCAGCCGGGGTTCAGCGGAGCATCCAGTCGAGCACCGGCGGGCGTGGTCACGTCGTATTATAGGGATAGCGCAAGATGATTCTACCGATTGTCAAGTATCCGGACTCCATATTGAAACGACGCTGTGAACCGATCAGCTCGTTCGACGGGTACCTTCATAAACTGGCCGAGAGCATGGTCGAAACAATGTATGCTGCTCCCGGGGTCGGCTTGGCAGCCCCGCAAGTCGGAGAATTGGTGCGATTGATCGTGGTGGATCCGAAGGTGGGTGAGGAGTCGGCTCAGCCGCTCATATTGGTGAACCCGGAGGTTCTTTGGGAGGAAGGGAAGCAAAGGGGAGAGGAAGGATGCTTAAGCATTCCCGGGTTGACCTCCGTCGTAGAGCGCCCGTTTCATATCAGGGTGAAAGCGCAAACGTTGGAAGGAGAACCTCTTGAGGTGGAGGGCACGGAGCTGCTGGCGCGCATTCTCCACCATGAGATCGACCATCTGGACGGCACGTTGTTTATCGACCGCCTCTCCCCGCTACAGCGGGAGGTTCTCAAGCGCAAGATCCGAAAGTTGATGCGCAGCGGAGAGTGGTGATGAGGGTTCTGTTCTTGGGGACCCCTGCCTTTGCGGTGCCCAGCCTGGAAGCACTGGCAGCCGATCCGGAAATAGAAGTCGTAGCCGTGATCACCCAACCTGACCGGCCGGCCGGCCGGGGCCGTCGTTTGACGCCTCCTCCGGTAAAGGAGACTGCCCAGCGCATGGGGCTTCCTGTCCGCCAGTTCGAGAGCATCAGGGCCAATCCCGAGGCGCTGGAACTGATTCGTTCGACGGCGCCCGATGTGGGTGTGGTGGTCGCTTTCGGGCAGATCCTCCCGAAGGAGTTCTTTGCCGCACCCCCTTGGGGAACCCTCAACGTTCATGCTTCGTTACTGCCTGCCTATCGGGGCGCCGCGCCCGTGGTTCATGCATTGCTGAACGGAGACTCCATAACCGGGGTGACGATTATGAGGATCGATGAAGGGATGGACACCGGAGACATTCTGGCCAGGCGGGAAGTTCCTGTCCCCCCGGATGCAACGGCCGGTGAGCTGGAAGAACTGTTGGCAAGAGAAGGTGCGAGATTGCTGGTTGTCACGCTCCGGAGATACGTATCCGGCGAGCTGCAGCCCGTCCCACAAGATCACGCCGGGGCGACGTACGCTCCCCGGCTCCCGAAAGAGGCGGCGCGAGTTGACTGGTCCCTCGGAGCCTGGGCGGTTCACAACCTCATCCGGGCGATGAACCCCCGTCCCGGGGCGTTTGCCTGTTTTCGGGAGCAAGAAGTGAAGCTGTGGCGAAGTGTTCCGCCGGGTGCGGAGCAGCGGGCAATCTCCTCGGGGAGGCCTGGCGAGGTAGTCGGTATCAATCGGGAAGGCGTTATGGTGGCGTGCGGTGACGGCGTCCTGACGCTGACCGAACTTCAGCTCCCCGGCCGGAAGCGGGTCTCGGGCGTCGAATTCGCAAATGGGGTCCGATTGGAAACTGGAGAGCGATTCGCATGAAACCGGCGGGCCGGAGGGGATCGGCCCAGGGAAGTGGAAGAGGACCGAGGGAGACTGATCCCCGGCTGACGGCATGCTGGATCTTGCAGCAGCGCTTCCGTACGGGACGACCACTGAACCATAGGTTCTTCCGCCGGAGGCTGGAGGAACTCTCACTTCCTGACCAAGCTCTGTGCCGCGAGTTGGTGGACGGTGTTCTACGTAATCTTCGGTTGCTGGACTACCGACTGAGCCGGGTGGTGGATCGTCCCCTCGATCAAGTGGAAGAGGCGATTCTTTGGATCCTACGCCTTTCGGCTTATCAGATTGATTTTCTGAGAGTTCCCGACTACGCCGCGGTGGATAGCGGAGTGGAGCTGTGCCGGCGCGTGGGTCGAAGATTCGCCGGTTCGTTTGTTAACGCCGTTCTGCGTCACTACGTGCGCGGTGGCAAGCCGCTTCCCACACTGCACGGTCCCGCCGATTTGGCGATTGCATATAGTCATCCGGAGTGGTACGTCCGGCGCTTGCTCAAGCGGTACGGATGGGACGCGACCCGGAGACTTTTGGCCGCCAACAATGAGCGCCCCCCTTCCGTGGTGTGGCTCAACCCGTTTCGGGGTGGCTCGGAAGCTTTCCTGCGGCAATTGCGTGAGCAAAGGATTCACTACCAGCGGCTTGCTTGGCCGGATTGCCTGTGGGTCGAGGCGGCGGGGTTTGTGCGTCATCCTCTCTATCTCGAAGGCCACTGCCTATTCGTAAATTACGGCAGTCAGTGGGTGGCTCACCTGGCGGACGTCGCAGATCGGCGGATGGTCCTGGACGCGTGCGCGGCTCCCGGGGGAAAGAGTTTCATCCTGCGATCCCGTCTGGCCGAAAATGCGAGGTTGATTTGCGGGGACACCGATTGGAGACGCCTGGAAGGCATGAAGGACTTGGCGAAAAGACTGGCGGTCCCCGGTCTCGATTTTGTGCGTCTCGATGCGGCCCACTCCGTCCCGGTCAGAGGGTATGATTTCGCCTTGGTGGACGTTCCTTGCTCGGGGCTTGGCACTTTGCGTTCAAATCCTGATGTGCGTTGGACGGTGCGGGAGTCGGACCTTCACGGCTGGCGGGAGCGCCAGCGGAGAATCCTTCGGCAGGTATTTGTCGGTCTGCCCGTGGGTGGAGAACTACTCTACTCGACCTGTTCCACGGAACCGGAGGAGAACGAGGACGTGGTGGAGTTTCTTTTGGGTGAGCAGGGTGACGCTGTTCTAAAGGGGGGCTATCGGCGAACTTTTCCCGAGCCGGGGTGGGGTGACGGTTTCTTTGCCGCCTGCATCGCGCGGCGCTGACGGGGACTCCGCCGAATGCGTGGCGGAGCCGTGTGTCCCTGAATCCGCCGGGTCGGCTTCAAGTGGATCCAAACCCTGGACCTCATGACACGGATCTCGGGTTGTGCTTCCGTAAACGACGGGGATTCTTTCCGTTCCTGTGAAGGCTTAGGGTTATGATATGGTGAATAATTAGACTGCACTGAAATGTCTGGACGACGCAAGAGGTTGGTTTTCTCTCACCGCCTGACAACCTTCGGGAAGTTGAGCATCATGATCGCTTTGCTGGCCGGCGTGTTCCTGGCCAGCCTGTTGGTGGGGATGCGCTTGGCCGTCAGGATTAATGAGGTGCCGACGCCCCCTGTGGTGGGGATGAAAGTGGAGACCGCTCGGCTGAAGCTGATGCAGTCAGAGCTGCAATTGGCGGTGGTGGGGCGGCGCTATGACGCCGCCGTTCCCGAGGGTGACATCATCGTTCAGAGCCCGGGAGCCGATATCCCGATCCGCCGCGGGGGGACGGTACGGGTGGTCGTCTCGCTGGGACGCAGAACCCGTCCCGTGCCTGAAGTGGAAGGGGTTACGCTGCGTGCGGCGCGGCTGTTGCTGCAACAAGCCGGATACCGTCTCGGTCGGGTGGCTGTCTTGCCTTCTCCGGACGGTGACGGAAAGGTGGCGGGGCAGTGGCCTCCCCCGGGCGATGTGAAAGCTCTCACCGATGCCGTCGACGTGCTGGTCGTGGAGAAATCCCCCGAGCTGTTTGTCATGCCTTCCGTCCTGGGTGGAAACCTCAACCGCGTGCTTCAGACGCTCAACGGACTAGAGTTCTCGACCAGGGTCTATTACCGAAACGTTTCCGGGCGGGAAAGGGGTACGATTGTGCGGCAGTATCCGGGTCCGGGCCAGCCTGTGAAAGCCGGGCAGGTGATCAACCTGGAGGTGGCACGGTGAAGCCGCAGCTGCTGCCGTCAATCTTGGCGGCTGATTTCGCCAACCTGGAGGCCGCAATTCGCAAGGTAGAGGAGGCGGGAGCCGGAACCCTTCACGTGGACGTCATGGACGGACATTTTGTGCCGAACCTTACGGTCGGTCTCCCCGTGGTCAAGCGTCTGCGGGAGGTGACCTCGCTCAAGATGGACGTTCATCTGATGATTTCGAATCCTGAGGAGATGGCGGTACGATTTGTGGAGGCGGGAGCCGACCTGGTGAGTGTCCACTATGAGGCATGCCGACATCTTCATCAGGTTCTGGACGACGTGCGCCGAGCGGGAGCCCGGCCAGGGATCGTGCTGAACCCGCATTCCCCGGTTTCCCTACTCGAGGAAGCTTTGGCGTATTGCGATTACGTTCTGCTGATGTCGGTGAATCCCGGCTTTGGCGGGCAGGCGTTGATTCCCAACGTTCTAGGAAAAGTGAGAAAATTGAGAAAGTCGATTCGATCGGGTAAGCTGGATGTGGCTATCGAGATTGACGGTGGGATTCATCGCGGCAACGTCGCCGCGGTGGTGGAGGCGGGAGCCGATTGGGTGGTTGCAGGCACGGCGGTTTTCGGCTCGGGAGACCCCGCCTCGAACTATAAAGACCTCATTGGAATCATGGAAGAGGTTTGGACGCCCCCACAAGGAGTGATTCAAATATGAGAAGAAGATCCGGCAAATCTTGGTTGGTGCTTGGGTTGGGGTTGGCACTTCCTCTCCTTGCCGGCTGTGGGCAGAAAAGCCCGGGCCTCCAAGACAGCGCGGTGGCTCCGGATACCCAGTTGTTCGAAAATGGAATGAGGTATCTTGAGAAGAGCCAGTACTTGAAGGCCCGCCTCGCCTTTCAGACTCTAATCAACACCTATCCTGACAGTGAGTATACGCCGGCGGCTTTTCTGGCCATCGCGGATTCCTATTATGCGGAGGGAGGTTCGGAGAACCTGTTGCAGGCGGAAGCCCAGTACAAGGACTTCCTAATCTTCTATCCCACCCACGAAATGGCCGACGACGCCCAGCTGAAGGTTGCCGCCATTAACTACCGCTTGATGAAACCGTACGATCGGGACCCCACCAACGCCCGCAAGGCGGAAATGGAAATCCGGCGATTCCTGGAGCATTATCCGGACAGCGAGCTGTCACCGACGGCGCGTGAAGCTCTGCGCGAGGTGGAGGAGACGTTGGCCCGGCGCGATCAGGAGATCGGTGACTTCTACTTCAGCCGGAATTCATACCTGGCGGCCGAGGGAAGGTACAAGGAGGTGCTGGACAAGTATCCGGATTACAGCCGGATGGACGTGACCTTGTATCGTCTGGCCCGGTCCCTGGAGGAGATCGGTCGGGTGAGTGAGGCCACGGTCTACTATGAAAAGATCGCTCGTGAGTATCCCTTCAGCCAGTACTTTAACGACGCTAAGGAGAAGCTGATTCTGCTGGAGCGGGAGATCCCTGCCGTGGATCAACAGGCCGCCGCCAGGCATGAGGCAAATCTCCGCGAGGACGGGTTCTCTTTTATGGATCCCGTCAAGGCGGTGGTCGAGTTTTTCACAGGCCGCCCCGATATTTATGAAGTCGCTCGGAAGCGGGCGGAAGCCCAGCGCGTGCAGGCGGAAGGGGGACTGCCGAATACCGAGCTGCCGGGCACGGTCGGTTCCTCGCCTCAGGAGTGATGAGTTCATGTTTCGGGTCCTGCTTGCAGACGACAGCCGCACCACCCGGAAAATTGTCGAGCTGTCTTTGGCGGGGGAGAAGTTCGATGTGGAAACCGTGGCCGACGGTCTCCAGGCTTGGGACTTGCTCCAACGGGAACCCTTTCACGTGTTGGTGGCCGACGCCGGATTGCCTCATATAGAGGGGTACGACTTGAGCCGTCGTATTAAGCGGGATCCCGCCTTGAACCGCGTTTCCGTGATTTTGCTCGGAGGGGCATTCTCTCCGCTGGATCCGGAGCGGGTGACGTGGTCCGGTGCCGACGCCACCCTGGTAAAGCCTTTCGAGACGACGGAGTTCATTCGGTTAGTGGAACGCATGGCGGAGCAATCTGAGGAACTGCGGTATACATCGGGTGGATCTCAAGCCGATGAAGGCAGTGGTGTTATCCAGGGGACCGAAGAAGGCACGGACTCCGATCTCTTCTCGTTAACCTTTGAAGAATGTCGGGGAACGTTTCGGTTGCCTGAGCGTAGGATTTGGCAAGCGAAATCCGATGCCGGAAAGAGCCGGTTGACCGACGACCAGATCGCTCGATTGGCTGAGGAGTTGGCGCGACGGTTACCCGAAACCTTGCGCGACCTGGCACCGGAACTGGCACACCGTTGGCCCGAAGGCCGTTAGGCCGCGGCCGAAAGCTTTCCTCCGTAAGCTATAATTCCCTACTTCGGGTGGAAGAACCCGCGGAAAAGGAGCAGTGCGGCTGTGGAATTGCCCAAGACCTATGATCCGTCCGATACCGAAGAACGGCTGTATCGCTGGTGGGAGGAGAGCGGGTACTTTACGGCTGATCTGAATTCCTCGCGGCCGCCCTTCTCGATGGTTCTGCCTCCTCCCAACGTGACCGGCTCCTTGCATATGGGGCACGCCCTCAATATCACCCTGCAGGATATCCTCGCACGGTGGAAGCGGATGGAAGGGTTTAACGTTTTGTGGGTTCCGGGTACCGATCATGCCGGGATCGCCACCCAGAACGTCGTGGAGCGCAATCTGGCCGCACAGGGAAAGCGGCGGACCGATTTCTCGCGAGAGGAATTCGAGCGGCTCGTCTGGGAGTGGAAAGAGCGATCGGAGGCACGAATTCTCAGCCAAATCCGCCGGCTCGGCAGCTCCTGTGACTGGACCCGCAAACGGTTCACCATGGATGAGGGGTTGTCCCGAGCGGTACGCGAGGTCTTCGTCAGGCTGTACGAAGCGGGGCTCATCTACCGGGGCGAGTACCTGGTCAACTGGTGTCCCCGGTGCCGGACCGCCATTTCCGACCTCGAGGTGGAGTATGAGCCGACCACGGGCCGACTTTGGTATATCCGGTATCCGGTTCTCGGGTCCGACGACTACGTGGTGGTGGCGACCACACGGCCGGAAACCATGCTCGGTGATACGGCTGTGGCGGTGCACCCTGCCGACGAGCGCTACCGGTCTCTTCGCGGGCGGGAGATCCTGTTGCCACTGATGAATCGGCGGATTCCCGTGATTTTCGATACGTTCGTGGAACGAGAGTTCGGAACCGGGGTTGTTAAAGTGACTCCCGGACATGACCCCAACGATTTCGAAGCGGGGCGCCGGCACCGTCTGCCGATCATCCGAGTCATCGGAGAAGACGGGCGCATGACGGAGGAGGCGGGCGGTTATGCCGGTCTCGATCGGTATGAGGCGAGACGGCGGGTTGTGTCGGATCTGCAGGAGTTGGGGCTGCTCGAGACAATAGAGGAGCATCGGCATAATGTCGGGCACTGCCAGCGCTGCGCGACCGTGGTGGAGCCGCTCGTGTCGAAACAGTGGTTCGTGCGGGTGAAACCTTTGGCGGTACCGGCGGTTCAAGCGGTGCAGGAAGGCCGAACGCGATTTGTGCCGGAAAACTTCGAGCGGATCTATTTCGATTGGATGAACAACATCCATGATTGGTGCATCAGCCGCCAGCTGTGGTGGGGACACCGGATCCCCGCTTGGTATTGTGGTGACTGCGGCGAAATGATCGTAGCCCGCCAGGACCCCGCCGTTTGTACCCGGTGTGGAGGGGATCGCCTCACCCAGGAGAGTGACGTTCTCGACACATGGTTCAGCTCGGCTCTATGGCCTTTTTCAACGCTGGGCTGGCCCGACGAGACGCCGGAGCAGGACCTCTTCTATCCGACAAGTGCTTTGGTTACCGGCTTCGACATTATCTTTTTCTGGGTGGCTCGCATGATGATGATGGGCCTTCATTTCAAAGGGGACGTTCCCTTTCGAAAGGTTTTCATCAATGGACTGGTGCGGGACGAGCACGGCCGGAAAATGTCGAAGTCCAAGGGTAACGTCATCGATCCGTTGGAGATCATCGAGCAGTATGGCACCGACGCGGTGCGGTTTACCTTGGCGGTGATGGCGGTTCCGGGATCGGATCTCCCATTTTCCATCAGCCGGATGGCGGGCTACCGCGCTTTCTGCAATAAGATTTGGAATGCGGCCCGCTTCTTGCTCATGAACTTGCAGTCGTCCGAAGCGGTGGAGGCGGGGGATATCGAAGCTTACCTTGCGGAGCCCGACCTAGAACTTCACCACCGTTGGATGCTCTCGCGTCTCCAGTCCGTCATTGAAGAAACACGGAAAGGCCTGGACCGGTTCTTTGTTCATGAAGCGAGCAACGGTCTGTATCACTTCTTCTGGGGCGAGTTCTGCGACTGGTACCTCGAGCTGATCAAGGATGATTTCCAGAGCGAAGTTCCGAATCTTAGGCGTAGGGCCGAGAGGATCGCCCTGTATGTGCTGGACGTGTTGCTGCGGCTGCTGCATCCCTTCATTCCCTTCATCACCGAGGAGATCTGGCAACGCATTCCCCATCAAGGGGAGACGATCATGCTCCGGGCTTATCCGATTTCCTGTGAGCAATGGAAGGATTCATCGGCGGAATCCTCGATGGCGTTGGTGCAGGAGCTAATCACGGCGATTCGTACCGCTCGGGCCGAAAACGGTGTCGATCCGCGCGTGAAGGTTCCAGTCTATTTGCGGGTGGACGATTCCAAGCGGGACCTCGTTCAAGCGGAAGAGCGCCGGATCCTGCGCCTCGTCCAAGCAGACAAGCTTGTTGTTGACGCTGTTCTGCCTACGGAAGGGGTTATGCTGCAAGGAGTTACCCCCCTTGCCGAGTTTGCTGTTCCATTGGAGGAGTTCGTCGACGTTGCGGCGGAGCAGAAGCGCTTGGAAAAGGAGCTTAATCGGGTTGCCGGGGAACTCCAGGGTGTCGAGAAGAAGTTGGCCAACGAGGATTTCCGGGGGAAAGCGCCGGTAGAGGTGGTGGCGAGAGCGGAAGCCAGGCGGGAAGAGCTTCGGGACTTACACCGTCGTTTGCAGGAGCGCCTGGCGTTCTTGAACACGGTGCATAGGTGACACCTTGCAAACCGGCCCTCAAAACCTCTGGTTTGCAATTCTAGGGCTCTTCTGAGGAGTACGGTTCACGGGATTGCGGTAGTTGACTCGTTCGAACAATCCGGCGCAGGCCGGAAGCCTATTTGCCTTCCGGGGCCGGTGATTTCCAATCGGTTCAAGGATGTGACATGAGTTTGTTCAATTACCAGGAACCCAAGGGATACTTCCAGCGCCTCAAGGACGCCTTCCGTAGCACGCGGGAAGACCTGAGCGAGACGCTGTCGAGGTGGACAGGTTCACCCTCGGCCACGATCGACGAGAGTCGATTGGAGGAACTGGAGGAAGTACTGCTTGCTTCGGACATGGGGGTCGGTACGACGGAAGCCGTGCTCGCACGAGTGCGCAGCGAGGCGGCCTCCGGTAAAGTAATCACCGGCGCTGCGGCGTGCCGGTTGATCCGAGAAGTTTTGTTGCAGTATCTACGTGCGGATTCCGAGGGCTCCAAGGGACACACGTCGGGTGTTCCGCGGATCGAGTTCATTGTGGGTGTGAACGGTGTCGGAAAGACGACCACGATCGGTAAGCTGGCTCACTTGTACGGACGACAAGGGGAGAAGGTACTTCTGGCGGCGGCCGACACCTTTCGGGCTGCTGCGATTGAGCAGCTGGAAATCTGGGCGGAGAGAGTTCAGGCGCCCGTGGTGCGGCAGCGGCCCGGCGCCGATCCTGCCGCCGTATTGTTTGACGCGATCAGTTCGGCCCGTTCCCGTGGCTGCGACGTGGTGTTGGTTGACACCGCGGGACGTCTCCATACGAAGACCAACTTGATGAAAGAGTTGGAGAAGATGAGGCGCATAGCGGCGCGGGAAGTGGAGGGTGCCCCCCACGAGGTGTTTCTCATCCTGGACGCGACGACGGGGCAAAACGGACTGGCTCAAGCCCGTGAATTTCTGAAGGCCGCAGGTGTAACCGGCGTCATCGTGACCAAATTGGACGGGACGGCGAAGGGAGGCATCTTGGTCGCGGTGGCGAGGGAGTTGGGTCTTCCTATCCGCTACATCGGGTTGGGCGAAAGTATTGAGGATCTGGCACCCTTTGATCCGGAAGCGTACGTAGACGGTCTCCTCCCGGAAATATAAGGACCTGACCGGATCGGCTGGACAGCCGACCAGGTCGGCGTGGTGTTGTGTCGTCTAACGTGCGCGGCGGACGCCTTACTGGGCGCCGCGCAAGCGTAGTTGCGGAGGGGCACGTAGGAGGACTCTCCCTCATTGTCGGCATCCCGTCTCAGGAGACGGCAGTCAAGAACTCCAGCGCGCGGTTTTCGGCCCAAGCTCGGTCTATGTCGCGACGCTCCTTCTCGATGAATCCGACGTGTCCACCCCCGTTCGTAATCCAGACGGCCAAGAACGGGTTCTTTGCGACGTCTTGTCTAAGTAGAGGATCATAAGGCAACAGCGGGTCGTCGTCGGCATGGATGATAAGCGTAGGCACACGGATCCGGTGAAGGACGTCGACCGATGACGCTTCGCGATAATAGGTTGCGGCTGACGGGAATCCGCTTAGCGGCGCGGTTACGAGTTCATCGAACTCTTGGATCGTCCGGATGTGGCGAAGGGCCTCAACATCCACCCAGGACTTCGACCGGTCGGCTCCCGACAAGACGGCGGCGGTTAACCTCCTGACGAAGTACCACCGGTAAAGTCGATTGCTTCTACGATTGAGTCGCCGCGAACTGGCGGACAGGTCGACGAGAGGTGAAATCATCACGGCCGCCGCCACGTGGTGCTGTGCTTCGCCTGCCGCTTCTCCCAGGTATTTCAGCGCGATGTTCCCGCCCATGGAGACTCCGATAAGAAACACCGGAGCCCCTTGGGACAACCGGACGGCGTGGTATACAAGCTCAGCGGCCGCGTCACTGCAACCCGCGTGAAATATCCGAGGACGGCTCCCGTCGGAACGGCGGTCATATAGGCTGGGAAGGAGGGTACTCCATCCCTTCTGTGCCGCCTTGAAGGCCAAAGCCTGCACGTAGTCGGAGAGGGCGGATCCACTCATGCCGTGGAGTATTACGAGGACGGGCCGGTTCCGACCGACCGGACGCCATTCGCATCGGATCACCGAACCGTCCGGGAACTCCAGATGCAGAAAGTCGATCGAGCCCGGCGAGGGAAATCGCCTGCGCCACCGGGAGGCTGCCAGAGTCTGCAGGTGTCCGCCGGAAATGAAAGGGTGAGGGACGAAGGGACGCTCATTAGAGGCGATCTCGATCCATTGTCGAGTCAGACACTCTTTACCGGCCGCCGGCGGAGATTCCCCGTCTTTCATCGTTTTCGAAAAAGAACCAGCGCGAGGAGGATGGCGACTGCGGCCCCCGCCGCGTCGGCCAGAACGTCGGAGACGGTCGACGAACGACCCGGTACGTACGACTGGTGAAATTCGTCCAAGACTCCATAAAGACTCGCCGCCAGCCAGCACCAACCCGCCGCCGACGGTGTTATGGGTCGGCGCAGACAGTCGGTGGCACCCCACACCAGCAGGGCCGCCAGCGCCGCATAGCCGACGCCGTGCAGCATGTAGTCGGGACCGAGATCCGCTCCCGGAGGGCTGGGCTGATGAGAAAACCAAAAAATCGCTATAGCCTGAAGGGTAGCCGGAAGCCAACGCCCGGCAACGCTGATCACAGCGACGCCGAGAGTTCCTGAAGCTGCGCCCGGTTCACGGCCTGTAGTGCTCAGTTTCGCCACGGCTTTACCCCCTTCCCGATATGACACCGATTACCACTTCTCCCACGGTTGACAGACCGGCCGAGCTTCAGTCGTGTGAACATTTGGCTAGGTCTTCCCTAAAAGTCTGCCCGCTGCAACGTCGGCCGACACGGAATTCCGGAAATAGAAGGATGTTTCGCCCGAGCCGATTCGGACTCGCGCCTGTCGCCTGACGTCGCCTACCACGGCAGGAAGTACATAATCCACGCGAGTAGTAGTGATCCGCCGATCATGTAGCCGAGCAAAGTGAGGAAGTAAACCAACTGGTTCCTCCGGCCTTCGCGATTCAGCAACGCGAAGACCCCGGCCACCGCCAAAGAAAATATAACGAGACTGATGAAGTGGTTCACGATCGCTTCCCATTCAAGATGTCGTGCGTGTCGAGGATGATCAGCATGTTCAAGAGTCCGGCGGTATACAGGAACGTGTTCCCATATTCGTAAGAAAGAGACCGGACGTCGCCGACTCCCCAATCTGCCAGTTTCCCCACCACGTAGAGCAAACCGATTGCCGCGTCCGCTACGAATCGCAGAAGACCGAAGAAGCCGGTTTGCAGACTAAAGAGGCGGCCGTCGAGGTAGAGTCCCAGACAGAAGAGCGAGAAGACGGCAAGAAAGTAAAGAATCGCCCGCCCCCAGCGGCGTAGGAGGGCATGGCCCGCGCCGGGGATCAGCCAAGCTACGAAATAAACCAGCAGCGATCGCTCCATCACAACATATTATGTTATGTGTCGGTGCCTCCTCGCTTCAAGCGTCAAGTCGGAGCCCCCGAATAAAAGTTCTGTTCACGGTGCATTTTGGCGTGCTATCATCTGCCCCATGCGCAAGATACGACTGTTTACACCTGGTCCGACTCCGTTGATTCCGGAGGGCCAACTGGCTCAGGCTCGGCCTTTGATCCATCACCGAACGCCGGAGTTCAAAGCGGTGATGTTGGAGATCCGCAATAACCTGCGGAAGATTTTCCGGACCGAGTCCGAAATTGTTCTTCTGTCGAGCTCGGGAACCGGTGCAATGGAAGCGGCGGTTGCCAATCTCCATGCTCCGGGCGAGAAGGTGATTGCGGTGGTTGCCGGCAAATTCGGAGAGCGCTGGGCGGAGCTCGCGAAGGCTTACGGGTTGCAGTGTATCGAACTTACGAAGGAGTATGGTGAGGCGGCTTCCGCCGAGGAGATTTTGCAAGTTCTTCGTCGCGAGGGCGACGCACGCTCGGTTTTGCTGCAGGCATGTGAGACATCGACTGCCACGGCACACGATCTGGAAGCCGTCGGGAAGGCGGTTCGACGGGAGTTCCCGGACGTATTGATCGTTGTTGACGCAATCACGGCGGTTGCATGTCAACCTCTTCTGCCCGACGACTGGGGACTGGACGTGGTGATCGGTGGGTCACAGAAGGCTTTCGGTATGCCTCCGGGTCTGGCTTTTCTTTCTCTCAGCCCGAGGGCCCTCGGAAAATTGGAAACCGTCCCCGCGGGTAGACGCTATTACTTCGATCTGCGGAAGGAGTTAAAGAATCAGCTTGTGGGATCGACTGCGTATACGCCGGCGATATCCTTGATTGTGGGGCTTAACGAGGTTACCAAGCGCATGCTGGACGAAGGGTTGGACGAGATCATCAGGACGGCCGGCCTCATGGCACAAGCGACCCGAGAGGGTTTGCGGGCCCTGGGTTTTCGCCTTCTCTCTTCCTCACCGGCAAACGCCGTAACGGCTGCGTTTCCTCCGGAAGGAATTGCGGCCGACGATCTTCGGAAAGACCTGGATCAGGTTTTCGGTGTCAAAGTGGCCGGAGGGCAAGGCAAGCTCAAGGGACAGATCATTCGGATCGCGCACTTGGGTTATTTTGACGTGCTGGATGTAGTTACGGTGCTTGCGGCCGTGGAGCTGGCGCTGGTTCGCCGGGGAGCCTTGCGGGAGTCCGGGCGGGGCGTCCAGGCGGCTTTGCAGGTTCTGACAGCCGGCTAGATCACCTCGGCGCCGGGTCCTTTGGGTCCCCGGCTTAGCGAGCGGTTTCGTCCATGGGGAGGGAGAGGACGTAATCCGCATGTCTGCTGTGTAGCACTCCTGGCGGCGAGAACTAGGGAGGAGATCAGTATGAAGG
>JAPXNP010000018.1:0-17393 GCA_033811955.1 Acidobacteriota bacterium | reverse complement strand
CCCCCACCATGGCCAAGCCGATCCCGGTGTTACCGCTGGTCGGTTCGATAATGACCGTTTTCCCTGGAGTAATCCTTCCCTCCTGCTCGGCCGCCTGCACCATAGCGTAGGCGATACGGTCTTTCACACTACCTGCGGGGTTGAAAAACTCCAACTTGGCGGCGATGACCGCCTCGCTGTCGTTGACGCGATTCAATCGCACCATAGGCGTGCTTCCAATCGTATCCAAGATAGAGCCCAGGATCCCCGTTCGGGTTTTCGAAGAATCAAGCGTCATAGCTACATCATCCTTTCGGTAAGCGACCGATGGTAAGGAAATTTAAGACTAAATCGATCGATCTAGTATAGCTCCTTTTCGCTTCGTACGTCGTTCCTTCCACACGGTCCGTCAACCCCATCGTCCGGAGGAGGCGTCAAGACCGGCCGGGATGCGAAGACGAACCGAGCTACAGCGTTCCAGTTGCGTCTCCAGGCGGTTAACATCGTTCCCTCGCAGGACTACCCGCCATGTTTTCACAGGCTCATCATCCTTACAGTAAGATGAACTATTGCTCAACGAATCCCGTTACCTTTCCAAAAGGAGGTGGAGACATGAAAGTACACCTGATCACTGTAGTGGGATTTCTCAGTATCTTGGCCGTCGTTACCTGCCTTGCGCCGGGCCTATGGGCCGCGGCGTCAATCGCGGGCGAATGGGATGCCACGGCCAAGACGTCTTGGGGTGAGACGTATCAGCTTACCGTCGTGCTTGAAGAAGGACCCGACGCTGTCTCCGGTCGTGTCCTGGGGCCCGGCGGAGAGGTCTCTCCTTTGAAGGATGTGAAGTACGAAGGAGACCAGCTGAGCTTCTCGGTGGAGATCGGCTACACGACATACACGGCTCAGCTCAAGGTCTCAGGCGACACCATGGAAGGCGAGTGGGAAGGTGGAGGGGACTCCGGGACGGCCCAAGCAACGCGAAGAAAGTAAACGACCGTTCCTCAGCGCCTCTTCACAGCGGCCGCACTCTGTGGCACACCCGGCGACAGACCCCGGCCGACGAATGGACGGTGGAACGCGTTGACGGGCCCGGGAAAGGGAGTCTGCGGGCGACGTATCGTGCCGGTCTGGATTCCCTGGACTTCGAAATCCCGGGCCCGGACTCATCCAAACAGATAGAGACTGCGCCGTTGTGCGGGAATGCGATCGGAGGCCGTTCCGGCTCGGCTAACTTACCGGGAATCCGGCCCGGTTCGTTGGCGAAGAGCCCATCCGTAGCGCGTAATCAAGGGCTCGATCTCCTCCCTTTCAACTTTTCCGATTCCTTCGGTCAGCTCCGGAGCCTCCCAGGGCGGCGTCTGATCTTCCTGGAACTCTCCGAACACCAAAACGGGCGTGCCCCACATCGCGGCGGCAGAGCCCGACAATTCCAGCCAGCTGTAGAGCCAACGAGCGTCCTCCTCCAAAAGTCTGATACACCCATAGCTGGCAGGACGACCCGGGAGCGCGTACTGATGGAACGCCACGCCCATCGACGTGTGGAGATTCACGTACCACGGCATAAGCCAGCTTCGGTTGATGGTGCTCCGCTTTAACCGGCTCCGCCAGTTCGCGTGGTATAAACCGTTCGGCGTCGGATGGAGCTTTGTCCCGGTACTTACCGCACCCCAGCACACTAGGCGGCCGTTCTCGTAGGCTGCAAAAGCCTGTAGGCGTTGAGAAACCAACACCAGTTTTGGAACAAAGGAAAGCTCCTCCAAGCAAGGCGGAAAAGGGCTGACCCAGAGCAACGGCACCGCTTCCTCGGGGTATATCAGCATGCCGCCCCGCCTGAGGTAGGCTGCATCCTTCCGATTAACCTTCTGGACTAGGAGCCGCATGTGCGCATCCCACCGGTTCCATAGGCTTTGGAATTCCGCAGGACGGCTCCAAACAAAACGCGCCCATTTCACGGAACGGCGGAGGAGATCATCCGACTGGCAGTCAGCCGCCGCCGCAGAGCCTCTGCCGCAAAGAACCGCCGCTACCATGACCAGCCAAAATCCGGCCCGAGCAAAACTCCTTCTTCTCACCGCGGCGCCCTTAACCTACCACCCCAAGACCGTTGCGCCTTGACCATCCGGACATTAGGGGAGACATGGAACGCTCCACCCGCCGTAGGGGAAACCTCTCCGCCTCAGGCCGACTGTCTCTGGCGTAGGAAATCTTCAATGGTACGAACCACCGTGGGCAGGTAGGTATACAAGCTGCAATCGCCGTTTTCACGCGGACCGCAAAAGCCTGTGGAGTCCCTACCGTGACAATGAGGGCACACGTCCCGGTACATTCTCTCGAAGTACTCTTCCATCCATGGACGATGTCCCATTTCCGCCACCATTCGCACAAGACGATCCAGGAACATTTCAATGGGACATTCTTCGAAAGCTTCCTGGCGACAAGTCCCGTCCAGAGAGTACGAGACGCAAATCGGGCAGACAATCTCTTCGAGGAGAGATCGTAACTCGGCCCGTTCGTCCTCCGCGAGGATCGGCGCACTGATCTTGCGCTGCTCAACTTCGCGGATTCTCTCCAGCCAAACTCGGCTGGGAGCCACCGGCTGCCACTGGGATTCGATCTCTCTCCAAAGATGTTCGGCTTCGTCCCAAGGGATTTGCGGACGGTCGAGTTGGCCCTCGGGCAGATCGTGTAGAAGCTGCAGATACAGAGCTTCAGCCCGTAGATCCTCGATCCGCAGAAGCAGCTCTCGAGAGGCGACTGACTGCTCCCGCATCTCGGCCAGAGCGGTTAACATCTGTCGAAATGATTCTTCCGCCCGATGCTTCAAACGAGCCACCTCTTCATTGATTTCCATCAGACGAGCTTGGGGGCCGCTCACCTTCTTGTCCTCCGTCACAATTGATCCTCCTACCGGGATTATTCCCGATCTAAAGAAGGAATTCAAACTGAAGAAAGAAATCAAGCCCTCGATCCGAACAAACATCCACGCCCGAGCCCGCTCCGACACATAGCTTGCGCGGCACAAGAAGGAGTAAACGCCGGAGAAGATCCCCTCGCTTGGTTCCCGAGCAGAAAGAACCCGTACCCGTCAAGACAGTGAGGCAAAGGCCGCCTTCGCCGCCTCAATCGTCTCCTCGACCACTCTCTCGTCGTGCGCACAGGACACGAAACACGTCTCGAACTGCGACGGAGCCACATAGACACCCCGGCCGAGCAGTCCGTGGAAGAAACGAGCGTATCTCTTAACATCCGAAGCGACTGCGGAACGAAAGTCCGTCACCGGCAACCGGCTAAAAAACACCGTAAACATCGATCCACAACGGGAAATCTGGACCGGTACCCCGCATTCGGCCGCGGCCTCTTCGATACCCCGGCAAAGCCGAGATGTCAGTTGCTCGAGTCGCGCATAAGGCGGATCGGCTTCGAGTAGCTCAAGGGTCTTCAAACCGGCCGCCACCGCCAACGGGTTGCCGGACAACGTGCCGGCCTGGTAGACCGGCCCTTCCGGCGCCAAATGCTGCAACACTTCAGCCTTTCCGGCGACGGCACCCAAGGGAAGTCCTCCTCCGAGGATCTTGCCCAAGCAGGTCAAATGTGGGCGAAGACCGAACCGCTCCTGCGCCCCACCCAAAGCGAGGCGAAAACCGGTGATGACTTCATCGAAGATCACTAGTGCTCCGTGGATCTCCGCCGTCTCGCACAGGGCTGAAAGAAATTCGCGCCGTGGCACCACCACGCCCATATTCCCCGCCACAGGCTCACACACTACTGCAGCTATCCGATCGCCGTATCGCTCAAAGGTCTTTTCAAGCGCCGCCGCGTCATTGTACGGCAGCGAAAGCGTCAGGCCGGCCACCGCTTCCGGAACGCCCGGACTCCCCGGGATCCCAAGGGTCGCAACACCCGAGCCGGCCTTGACCAAGAAGCTGTCCACATGGCCGTGGTAACAACCTTCAAACTTCACGACCAGATCCCGTTGGGTATAGCCGCGGGCGAGTCGCAACGCCGTCATCGTGGCCTCGGTTCCCGAGTTCACCAGACGAACCATTTCGGCGGAAGGCACCAAGGAAACCACTTTCTCGGCGAGAGCCACCTCCCGCTCGGTCGGAGCGCCGAAACTTGTACCCTGGGAGGCGACCGCCTGGATCTTGGAAACGACAGCGGGATGGGCGTGACCCAGGATCAGCGGTCCCCAAGAACCTAAGTAATCGAGGTAACGGTTTCCATCGACGTCGACCACCCGGCAACCTTCGCCTCGCTCCAGAAACCGTGGAGTTCCACCCACTCCTCGGAAGGCCCGCACCGGACTGTTAACCCCTCCCGGAATCACTTTGCAGGCACGCTGAAAAAGGTGTTCGCTGCTGGTACAGTCCATGCTGTTTCCTCCCGGGTCATGGTAGGGGGCAAAAATGGAAATGGCGGTGGAGGGACTCGAACCCCCGACTCGACGGATATGAGCCGTCTGCTCTGACCGACTGAGCTACACCGCCGCCAAAGGCTTTTACTCTAATCGATTCAAGGATCGAGGTGCAAGATGGAGTCCACCTCTGCGGCATCCAGCCCAGCCGGCGCAAACGGACGGCTACGCTCGGAAACCCGAGCGGGAGAGGAGAAGAGCAATCGCCCGTCTTGAAGGAAATCTGCAGTCAGTTGAAACGCCGCGGCGCCTGCCGCCCAACTCGAACGTAGGAAACCGACTTGCAAAACATGCGCCGAATTCGAAAACCCTGTCGGATCCAAAACCCCCGGATGCGGTGCTCCGAGCGGGCAATTCCCCGGCAAGTGCCTCCAGAATTGCAGCAGCTCCAGCACAACCCAAGAGGTACCATAGAACGGAACCAAACAGCCGACTTGATACCTCCGACCGGCCGACGCCGAGACGGATTCGGCCCGCCCGAGAGCGGCGACGTTTTGGCGACTTTGCCTCTCTCGGGCGGCGACTTCTCCCGGGCGCATCGCCGAGGTAGAATGCGATTGTGCGGATCGCATCCCTCCAGGACTATGTTCCCGCCCAACTGGCCGATCTGCTGAACAGCGAGGCGGATTACTGGCGATCTGTGTTGTTTTGGGATTACGGCCCGACACGGGAGGTTCTCGAGCGCTACATCGGCGCGCGACTGCTGACGGGCTTCGTTCTGCTGAACGGTGACATCCCGGTAGGCTACAGCTATTACGTGCTGGGTTGTCCGGTAGCCTTTGTCGGAAGTCTTTTCGTCCTGGACGAGTATGCCGGTGCGATCACTTACGCCTCACTGCTTTCGGCTTGTGGACGTCACCTTCAGGGACGACCGGAGGTGCAACGCATAGAAGGGCAACTTTTCGAGTTCAACTACGCTTTCACCGATCTCTGGGTGGAGGCCGGCTTCCACCCGGTAGCCCGCCGGTTCATGGTGTGTGATCTCGCGGAGCAGACCTCCCTTTCCCAGAGAACCGAATCGCACCACGGGCAGCGCCTTCCCCCGGGGTGGAGGGTCTCAGCCTGGCGGCCCTCTTTCCTGGACAGCGTGGCCTTCGTGATTTACGACAGTTACCTAAACTCCCTGGACGCCGCAATCTGTTACGACTACCGGACGTTGACCGGATGCCGGCGTTTTTTGTCGAACCTGGTGGAGAATCCGGCGTGTGGAACGTTTCTGCCCGACCAAAGCTTGTTGCTGTGGGACTCGTCGGACAACTTGGCGGCGGTACTGCTGGCCAGCCGAATCAGTCCCTCCACCGCGATGATCCCTCAGATCTCGGTAGTGCGGCAGTATCAAGGACACGGGTTCGGAAGGTTTCTGTTGGATCGATTTCTTTCATCATGCCGGAAACGAGGCTGGCACCGGGTAGCACTCTCCGTTTCCGAGGAAAACGAGCGCGCTTTGAGGCTGTACGAACGATGCGGATTCCGCACCCACAAGCCCTTCAACGCGTACCTTTGGAACCGTAGAGATCCACTCACGTTGGAGCAACCGGCCCTAGGTTCCGTCGTGCCGCCAGGGCTTTAGCCTGCGGCCGGCTATCCCGCCCAACGCTCACTTGTGCTGCTCTCCCCAAGGTAGGGCGGAGCCCGCCCTCCGCGCCTCATCGACGCGGTGTGGACTTCCGGTGCTTAGTCCGCCGGATCCGAGCAGACCGGATTCTTTAACACCCCGATCTTCTCGATTTCGACTTCCACCAGATCTCCCGGAGCCAGAAAGACGGGCGGGTCGCGAAAGACTCCGACTCCGCCCGGTGTTCCGGTGTAGATGACGTCTCCCGGTTCCAGCGTAATATTCTCGGAGATGAATTCCACCAGTTGATAGGTGTCGAAAATCATCTCGGAGGTCGTGCCGTGCTGGCGCACCTCGTCGTTGACTCTAAGCTCGATTCGAAGGTTGTGGGGATCGCCTAACTCATCGGCTGTTACCATGAACGGACCTAAAGGAGCGAAGGTGTCGCAGGACTTACCTCGCACCCACTGGCGATCACCGAACTGAAAGTCACGTGCACTGACGTCGTTGCCCGCGGTGAAAACCACCACCTCACGGGCTTCCTCGGCCCGGATACGCCGAACCCGCCGGGTTATCACCGCGCACAGCTCCGCCTCGGGGTCTACCTGGGAACTCCGAGGAGGAAGCTTAATAGGCTCGTACGGCCCCACAACCGCCGTCGGAAACTTGGCAAAGAGTATAGGGCGTTCCGGTAAGGAAGCTCCCTGTTCCTGCGCGTGATCCCGATAATTCAGCCCCACCGCTACGATCTTGCCCGGGCGCGGAATCGGGGCTAGGAGGCGGACCTCCCGCAGTAGGTGAACCGCCGGCGAGTCGGCGTCTAGATCTTCGAGAAGCCGCTCCTCCTCTTTACGCACGACGGCATCCGAAGCCAGCCAGTCCGCCAGGGACCGTACCCCGCTCAACTGACAAGGAGTCGATGAGGGAATAGACCTACCTGCGGCCGCCAGCGCGGCGGGAATGTCAACGACCAGACCCCCCGGCTTCATGAATCCGAAAGTTACGTTTCCATCGTGAGTGAAGGTACAGTAACGCACTCGCTCCTCCTTGTCCGATGCTTTCAAGGCGATTCGAGCTCTGATCGCTCAGTGGAGGGAGGCTGATTCTTCTTTCGCTTGCGAGATCGCCGACTGGAGAATCGCGTTCACCTGCGGAATCAACTCCAGCGCCCGCTGTACCTGCCGGTCAAGCTGCAATGCCACACGATATGAAGCCTCGTCTCCCACCGCCAGAAGCAACAGTTCTTGCCTCAGCAGATTGGCGATGATGTCTTCGGACGCCTTCCATTCTTCGTCGTTGATACGTACGCCTTGCTCGGCGGCGTAGCGACGAAAGTCTTGCAGGATGGCCGCATCAACTTGCACGAGATCCATCAAGCGTTCCATGTCCCGCTCGTCGGCAACGCCGTTGGCATCGGAGATCTCGACCGGCAGAGAAGAGGAAGTCTTCCCGGCGTAAACTTCCGAGGCATAGGTTCGGAACAGGTTTCGACCTTGCAACTTGCGCACGGCTAAGGGAGCTCGATCCGGTTTAACGATTTCATCGGGAGTGATGCCTCCTCCCCCGTACACCAGCCGCCCACCGTCCGTGAAGTGCCGGGGCTGCTCTCTCTGGGCGTTGTCGTTATTGCCCCGGTGGGCGTAATAGTCGAGAAACCCCTCGGAATAATCACGTTGGATGAGTCGATTGCTGGGCGTATAGTAACGACCGGTCGTCAACGCCAGCGCCCGTTGGTTCTCCAAAGGAAAGATGGTTTGAACCAGGGCCTTACCGAAGCTGGTCTCCCCGATAATCAGTGCACGGTCGTGGTCCTGCAAAGCCCCAGAAACAATCTCGCTGGCGCTCGCGCTGTTCTCATTGATCAAGACTACCATCGGGTAGTGGTACTGCTGCTCCCGCCGAGCTCGGTAGTCCCGATTCTCCTTGCCGTTTCGAGAGCGGGTGGACACGATCTTTTCCCCGCGGTCAAGAAAGCGGTCGGCGACCGCCAGCGCTTGGCTCAGCGCCCCTCCAGGGTTGTCTCTCAGATCCAGGATGAGACCACGCAACTGCGGCTCGCCCAACTTTTCCAGGGCCCGGTCAAGTTCCTCACTGGTTGTCTCTCCAAACCGGAGAATACGGATATAGCCGATACCGGGTGCGATGTGGAAGGCGTATTTGATGGAGTAAAGAGGAATCTCATCTCTTTCAACGGTAACTTCCAAGGGCGTGTCTACTCCCGGACGTTCAACCGTGATTTGTACCTTCGTGCCTTTGGGACCTTTCAAGCTTGGAATGACCTCGGTGTTCAAGTCCCAATCGTCAATCGGCTTACCTTCGATCCGGGCGATGACGTCCCCCGCCCGGAGGCCCGCCTTGAAGGCGGGAGTTCCCGGCGCAGGGGGTTCAACAATCACCACGCGACCACTGCCTGGAGATTCCGCTCGGATCGTGATGCCCAGCCCGTAGTACTTTCCTTTCTGCTCTTCCTGCAGTCGTTTGAAATCCTCCGTCGAGAAGAAAGAGCTGTGAGGGTCCAGCGTCCGCAGCATGCCTCGGATGGCGTCCTCGACCAGTTCAGCCGAAGTCTTCTCAACCGCCGATTCTTCCTCGATGCATGCAAGAACATCGGTGAAAGAGCGAATCAAGGCCGCTTCTTCTTCGGTTCCTTGCTGGGCAACCGCTTCCGCGGGCACGGAGCCTCCCAACAAGCCTCCAAGAATTGCAGCCAGCGCGATGGTGGTTGCGATCATGAGGGTAAATCTCATCTCCAGTGCGTGAAAGGTTGCCGGGTTTCGGGTAGTCCCGAATCCCGGCGGACCGAAACCAGGCTTCCAAGCGTTCAAATCCGTCGATTTCAGTATATCATCAGGGTTCCTGCGAAGGCCGTGCCGCTCCTTTGGGAGCGGCACAGTTGACTTGGTGAAGAGGGCTACAATAGACTTGCTTGAAGGGAATCATATGGGTTGGAATCTCGGGTTTCCAGAACTGATTGTCATTTTTGTGGTCGCCTTGCTGGTCTTCGGACCACGCAAGCTTCCTGAGCTGGGGCGATCGTTGGGCAAGAGTCTGGCCGAGTTCAAGCGGGCAACCAACGAACTGAAGAAGACCTGGGAAGAAGAAGTCCGAACCGAGGAGGAAGAGCTTCGCAAGATCCAGCGGGACCTCAAGCCCTGACGTCGGCCTCCGTCTCTCCACGCCTGTCTGACCCCACATGACTGAATCGACACCACCTGCCAATTCGCCGCGATCGCCTGTTGCCTCACCGGAGGAAGAACTGTCTCAGGATCATCAGGACGATCCAGTAGGAAGCTTAGAAATCGAGGAAAGCACCACCACGAGTGATCAAGCCGAAGAGATCGGCCGGGGAGGTGGTCCTCCTTCGGAGCCCCCTTCGGAGGGAGGGGCCGGCGGCGACGGCGGAGACGAGGAGGAGGAGCTGGGCGGGCGCATGACCTTCCTGGAGCATTTAGACGAGCTCCGGCGCCGCATCCTCCACTCGCTGCTGTCCATCGTGGTCACGTTCATCGCCGCGTGGGTATTCCGGGAGCCGATTTTCGGGTTTCTTTCAGCCCCCATCCAGGGCGTAATCGAGAGATTGGTGGTGATCAAACCAACGGAACCGTTCACCATCTACCTCAAAGTTTGCTTTACGGCCGCCGTCTTCCTGGCGGCACCCTTCATCCTGCTGCAGGTATGGTTGTTCATCGCTCCGGGTCTGTACCGGCGCGAGAAACGGTTCGCTCTCCCGTTCCTTTTCAGCTCTACCGTCCTGTTTATCTTAGGTGGCGTCTTTGCTTATTACGTCGTATTACCCCCGGCTCTCCAATTCCTGTTGCTGGAATTCGGCCGTGAATTCCAGCCCATGATTTCCGCGGTCGACTTTTTCGACTTTGAGCTCATCATCATCCTGGGAATGGGGGCCATCTTCCAGCTGCCCATTTTGGCGGCCTTTCTTTCCCTCTTCGGACTGGTCACACCGGGATTTCTGTGGCGGAACTTCCGTTATGCGTTTCTGGCCATCACGATTATCGCGGCAGTGGTATCGCCCACCACCGATCCCTTCAATCTCTTCCTCTGGACCGGGCCGATGGTGGTTCTTTACACGCTGAGCATCGGGGTATCCTGGATCTTCCAGCGGCGGCGTAGTTCCCTCGAGGCAGCCGAAGAGGAACGCTGGCGGCGGTCGTAGAATGATGATGAACCTGAAGCCCACAGTGATAGTGATCAGACAAACAAACCGGAGAAGTTGCGAGCATAGGAGGAGGTGAGTCATGGGTTCCTGGATCGGTATGGTTCTCATTAGTGCCATGCTCCCGGCGGGGTTGGGGGCGGAAAACGCTCCGTCGGGAACGGGTTGGCTTCCCGAATGGTCAACCCAGCTGGGAATTGAGCTGGAAAGCACTCCCTCCCCCGATGAGCCTTTCTCAGAACTAAAGGCGAAGATCGTCTTTCCGGAGGACGCCGTGAAGTTGCTTGGACCCGTAGAAGCGGATGCAGAAGTGCTGATCAGGTTCGCCGGCAACGTCGCCTGGACCGTCGAAGTGGAAGGTCGGCGCATCCGCCCTGCCACACTGAAAGTTCAGGTGGTCGGAAGAGAAGGAGAGACGACTCTCGTACCCGATCGATCCACACGGCGTCTGCGTCCCGCTCCGCCTCCTTTCCGTGGATCCCGCCGGGCTTCAGAGGACTGAACCCGGGTCGGTTGACCAAGATGGAAGAGACCGCGCGACGGTTGATCAGGGACGAAGAAAACCATCAACCGCCTCATTTCGGTTGCGGAACCACTGCACGGCACGCTCCAGATCGTCTTCAGTGTCGACACCAATGGTGTCCTTCAGCGTGAGCGGCACTGCGATGGGAATCCCGTTTTCCAGAAAGCGAAGCTGCTCCAGCCGCTCCGCCTTCTCGAGGCGGCCTGGAGGCAGGCGACGAAACCAGAGCAAAGCCGCCCGGCGGAAGGCATAAATTCCAATGTGCTTGTGCCAAGTGCCGCCGCCCGAGGAATCACGGTGAAACGGGATGGGCAGACGGGAGAAGTAGAGCGCCCTATCCCCCATTCCGACGACGACCTTCACCATGTTCCGATTGTCGACCAACTCCGCCGCGAGGGGTACCCGCAGGGTGGAAACCGGAGCCTCGCCTCGTAAAATCGGCTGGAGGAGGGTGACGAAGTGTTCGGGGAGCAGGGTCGGCTCGTCTCCCTGGATATTGACGTAGACGTCCGCCGGCATTCGTTCGGCCACTTCAAAAAGACGATCGGTTCCGGAAGGGTGGACCCCCGTCAAAAGAACGGGAATCGATCGTTGCCGACAAAAATCTACCAGCTCAGGGTTCTCTGTGGCGACCACGAGATCGTCCCATCCGGAGTATTGAGCGGCGGCGTGCCAGACCCGGAAGAGCAACGGCTCACCCGCAACATCACGCAGCGGTTTACCCGGCAGCCGGGCGGATTCCAGCCGGACGGGGATGACCCCGACTACACGAAGCCCCTCCTTCTTCGTCGGCACCTTGCCGGATAAAGCCTCAGCCATTCTTCCCCCCCTTCCAATGAATCTTCCAGGCAAGCCTGACACAGAGCATTTGCCTCCCGCGCCCGTCCCTGCCGCCGGCGACTCTCCAGCCCTAGTCCCGATCGTGATTCGATGACTTCGCCAACCTGGCCTCAATCTTCGCCCAAGTATCCCGCAGCGATACGATGCGGTTGAAGACAAGGGCTCCCGGCCGGGAATCCCGATTGTCGGCAATGAAATAACCGAGGCGCTCGAACTGGAACCGACAACTTGGGTCGGCCTCCGCCAGGCTGGGTTCCAGTTTGCAGCCACGGTAGATCTGGAGTGAATCCGGGTTCAGGCGAGTCCGGAAGTCCTCGTCCCCTTCCGTGGGATTGGGTCGATCGAACAAGCGATCGATCAGACGGATCTCCGCGTCCACGGCATGCCGGGCGGATACCCAGTGCAGCGTGGCCTTGACCTTTCGTCCGTCGGGCGCGTCCCCCCCCCGGGTGGCCGGATCATACTCGCAAAAGACCTCCGTGATCTCTCCCGTAGCAGGATCCTTCCGGTAGTCGACGCAACGAACGAAGTAGCCGTACCGAAGCCGGACTTCCCGGCCCGGCGCCAGCCGATAGTACTTCGGAGGAGGATTTTCGCGGAAGTCGTCCTGTTCGATATATAGCTCCCGGGAGAAGGGAACGGGTCGGGTTCCGGCCGAAAGATCTTCCGGATTGTTAATCGCCTCAAGCATCTCTTCTTGGTCTTCAGGATAATTCAGCAAGGTCAGTTTGAGTGGGCGCAGCACTCCCATGCGCCGGGGTGCCGTGAGGTTCAGATCTTCCCTGACCGTGTGCTCCAGTAACGCCACGTCGACGATACTGTCCCGTTTCGCTACGCCGATCCGTTCACAGAAGCGACGAATCGATTCGGGCGGCAAACCTCTTCTGCGCAGCCCAGAAAGAGTGGGCATCCGAGGATCGTCCCAACCCCAAACCCGCCTCTCCTCCACCAGCTGCAGCAGCCTCCGCTTACTCAGCACCGTATAGCTCAGATTAAGCCGAGCAAATTCAATTTGTTGCGGGTGATAGACCCCCAGGGCGTCAAGAAACCAATCGTACAGGGGACGATGATCTTCAAACTCCAGGGTACAGATCGAGTGAGTGATCCGCTCGATGGAATCCGAAAGGCAGTGGGCGAAGTCGTACATAGGGTAGATGCACCATTTCGAACCCGTCCGGTGATGAGGCAAGTGTTTGATGCGGTAAATAGTCGGGTCGCGCAGGTTCAAATTGGGCGACGCCATGTCGATCTTTGCCCGCAACACGCATGCACCCTCAGCGAATTCCCCCCTACGCATGCGCTCAAACAAATCCAGATTCTCTTCTACGGATCGGTCGCGGTACGGGCTGTCTCGACCGGGCTCACTCAGAGTACCCCGGTATTCACGGATCTCCTCGGGTGACAGGCTGTCTACGTACGCCTTGCCCATCTTGATGAGTTCGACGGCGTAACCATACATTTGATCGAAATAGTCCGAGGCATAATACAGGCGGTCATCCCAGTCGAAACCAAGCCAATGAACGTCTTCCATAATGGATTGAACGTATTCAACCTCCTCCGTGGCGGGATTCGTGTCGTCGAAACGGAGATTGCATAGTCCGCCGTACTCTTGGGCGATACCGAAGTTCAAACAAATGGACTTGGCGTGGCCGATGTGAAGATACCCGTTAGGTTCGGGTGGAAAGCGGGTGTGTACCCGGCCGCCGAACCGGCCCGTTTCTATATCTTGATCGATGATTTCTCGGATGAAATCCTTGGGTCGCTCGCCGGCAACCTCGTGCATCGCGAACCTCCTCTCGAGCCACCTCAGGGTAACGGCAGCGTGACAGTTTACATGGAAAGAAGGGTAGTTGGCGAACCCGGCACTGCCGAGACGGCGACCCGAGCAAATCGCAACGCTGAGCTCGAATCCCGCGAGTGGCCGGCGGCCGCGGTGCTGTCGGCAACATTGAGAGTAAAGATTCAGGATACCGGAGCGACCAAGAAAATGAGCCAACCTGTTTTCGCCCCCTTCCCGCCGAAGTTCGACCTCCGGTACCCAGCCGTCGGGAATTCAAGCTCTTGTGCACCCTAAGTTCTTAAGCGCTCTCGGGATGAAGCTTCGACGTTTCGGGAAACATTCAGACAGGAAGGTGCGAAAATGGTGGTCATGACCGAGCAAGCGAGAAGACCGTGCGAGCACCGGACCATCGAGATGAACGACGATCAAAGGATGGAGTTGCTCAACATCAGCCTTGAACTTACCGCCCTGTGTCGACTTTTCGATCATGCGTCGTGCGATCCTGAAAATTCCGGTGACGAAGTCCGGCGAGTCTACCGCGACGTCTCCGCCTTATTGCGACCTTTGTGCGGCCGACTGGACCGGCTTCAAGCGGAGCTTGGCCGTCGCTGACGCGGTCGAATAGGAGAGGGGCTCAGAAGGACTGAAGGTTCCGGAAAGCCGCAGTGTTCCCTCGTTGGAAGATTCGTGGCAAGAAGTGGTTGATTTTCTCAGGATTGGGTGTCAGCCGGTCGTGGTATTCAGGGGTATGCTGCGTACGACGGGAGCCGGGGTACGGGCCGGCTCGCGGTCAAATACCCTATGTACCCGTCCGGGAGAGAGTGACATGGCAATGATGAAGTATGGACTACAAACAATCGTGCTGGTCTCCCTGTGCGGTCATCTCGCTGCAGGGGCGAAGGCCGACTTGATCCGGCTCCAACCGCCTTGCGGCGAACAGTGGTGGAACCAGGAATTAGGCGAAGTCCTGGCGGCAAAACCTTTCTTGAGCGGCTTGCATCGCATAGGACCGGGGGCGGTCATAGAGCCGGATTGGGGACGGCCGGCTTCGCTGGGAGATGTCCCCGGAGACCGGATGGAGATCCGGGACTGGATATTCTGGTTCAACGACTATTTGGATGCGGTGATTTGGCAAGGGCGAAGAGGCGCCGGCAGAAGAATCGTCGTCTTTCATAGTTGCCAGGGGGCCAACCGGATCAGCATGGAAGGTAAGAACCTGGGAAACCCGTTTTCGTCCGATCGAAGCCTTCGCAATTACCAAGCCGTGTTTCGGCATCCCGAGGGCCCGGATCAAACCTATACGTTTCAAGGGACGACATACCGGCCTCTCGATCAAGTCTTTGCGGCGCATCCCGATCAGCTGTTTATCTTCCTGACCCCGCCGCCCCTGCATGCCCGCGACACGAATGCGCGGGATGCGGAGTTGGCCAGGCGGTTTGCAGACTGGCTGAAGAACGACTGGTTGGCGACCTACCGGGAAGGTCACCCTGAACTCAACAACGTTGCGGTATTCGACTGGTTTGACTTGTTGGCCAATCCACCCGACGCTTTTACCAATCCAAACTGTTTGGGAGAAGCTTTCGGCGGCGGTCCGTTTGGAGCGACGGACCTGAAGCCGACCGCCATAGCGGTTTCCACGGCTGCTTTTGCGGCGGATCCCGAAGCCTTTCTCGACCGAGCTTGGTCCGAGTGGGGTAAGGCTCGCCTGTTTTTCGCTCAGTTCGGCGGAGGTGACGGGTTCACGTCGGATCTCATACTGAATAACCCCTCGGACGCCGACGCCTTGGTTCGGGTGTCATTCTGGGACGCGGCCGGGGCACCCATGGAGATCCCATTGACCGTGAATCCCCAGGAGATCCTTGAAGAAGAAGGTCAGGAGTCGAACCCGGGATTACGGCTGCGGCTTCCCGCCGGAACGATGGTCACCCTGTCGACAAGCGGAGAAGGAGGCCTCCAGGTGGGCGGCGCGCGCGTCGTGGCAGGCGAGGAAATCGGAGGTGTCGTCCGCTTCAGCACCCCGGGAATCGGGATCGCGGGCGTGGGATCGAGTCCGGCACTACAAGCCTTCATGGTTCCGGTACGGATGACGGAGGAAGGCTTGAGGACGGGACTGGCTCTCCTCAACGCCGAAGGCCGCAAGGTGACGGTCGAGCTGCAGTTGTTTACGATTACCGGGGAAGCGGTGCCGCACGGCCGGGCCGGCCTCGAACTCCCTGCCCAAGGGCACCATGCGGCCTTCCTGGACGAGTTACTCCCCGAGCTGTCGGTCGACTCTTTTTTGGGAATCTTAAAGGCGGAAGCTTCGGGAGTCGTTGCGGCGACAGCTTTGGAACAGGGGACGGTGCCCGGGGCCTTTACCACGCTTCCGGTGATTCCCGTGCCTTGAGAGGATTGGAGTTTCCTACTATCGTTCGTGTTGTGATGCGACTTCAGGGTCATAGCGGCGCTGGCTCAGCAGTTTGGGTCGGACAGGCAGTTTTGGTGTGCGGATTTTGTGTTTGGCTGGGTGGCTGCGGGCCGTCGTCCGGACCGCCGGAGGAGCCGCCGGCCGGTGAAGCGGTCACTCGTTTAGCCCGGGTAAGAGGCCCGGAGATCTTGGACCCGGAAGGTCGGCCGCTGCAGATTCGGGGGATCGGTCTCGGTAACTGGCTTTTGCCCGAGGGATACATGTTTCGGTTCGAAAGAACCGCATCCCCGCGGATGATTGCCGAGTTGACGGCGCAGCTGCTGGGTCCGTCGGGAGCTCGGAACTTCTGGAAGACTTTTCGCGAGCGGTACATCACCACGGACGACCTGCGCTTCTTGAAGGAGGCGGGTTTCAACACGGTGCGCGTCGCAATCGACTATCGCATTTTCACGCCGGAGGACCATCCCGAGGTGTGGCTCGACGAGGGATTCCAGTTGCTGGATGCCCTGGTGGATGATTGTCGCCGGCTCGGCCTGTATGTGATTCTCGATCTGCATGGAGCCCCCGGGGGTCAGAACGGCGAGAACATCGACAACGGTTGGGGCTTTCCCTGGCTGTTCGAGAGCGAAGCCAGTCAGGCGCGTACTGAGGAGGTGTGGCGGCGATTGGCCGTGAGGTACCGGAATGAACCGGCCGTATTAGGTTACGAGCTCCTGAACGAGCCGATACCTCACTTCCCCGAGTACGCTTACCTCAACCCGAGGTTGGAGCCGCTGTACCGCCGGATCACCGAGGCGATTCGAACGGTGGATCCCCATCACATCATCATCCTGGGGGGCGCCCAGTGGAACACCAACTTCTCGGTGTTCGGTCCTCCGTGGACCGACAACCTGGTCTACGCATTTCACCGTTACTGGGAAGACGTGACGCCGGAGCTGATCCGGCCGTACACCGAGTTTCGGGACCGATACCAAGTACCGGTGTTCATGAGCGAGTCAGGCGAGAACACGGTTGAGTGGATCCGCGACTTTCGGGAGCTTTTGGAGAGCGAGCACGTCGGTTGGTGCTTTTGGCCATACAAGAAGATGGAGACCGCGAGTTGCGTGGTGACCATCCCCGTGCCGGAAGGCTGGGAAACGATTCAAGCGTTCGCCGAGAGAGAAGAAAGGGGCTACGAGGCCGTCCGCAAATTCCGTCCCGATCTCGGGTTGGCTCGCCGGACGCTGGAGGAGTTTCTGGAGAAGGTGCAGTTTTCGAACTGTCGCCCGAATCCGGCGTATTTGGAAGCGCTCGGGCTGTCCCTTCCTGCGGCGGCCGAGCGCTGAAGGTCGTCGATGGAAAGCCGAACGTCGCACGGCCGACGGCGGCTGCGTTATACTTTCCGACGCGCCGGAGTGGCGGAATTGGCAGACGCACCAGACTCAAAATCTGGCGGGTGGCAACACCCGTGGGGGTTCAAGTCCCCCCTCCGGCACCATCCGATTCTTGTTCGATCTTCTCCTTCGGAGCTACCGACCGCTCTTGTCCACCAGCGTAGGCGACCTTAATGCCTCTGTCTCAGCGGAACAAGTCCGCTCGTTATCTTCCGGCGCCTTCAGACTTTTCCTTAGTGGGAAAATCAAACCCTGCTGATTGCAGAAGCGACTTTCCGCCCCCGCGATCTGAGGCTGAGAGATTTTCCGGGAGTACTCCTGTAGGCCTCCCGCACCTCCACGGCAGGCGCC
>JAPXNP010000017.1:0-17699 GCA_033811955.1 Acidobacteriota bacterium | reverse complement strand
GGCACCTCCTGTGGGCTTATCGGGAAGGATCTTTCTAAGCTGGTCGAGCGGAATCAGGGGGACTACGCCTTCCGCAGCCGGGTCTAGATACAGCTTTCCACCGAGTTTCGGAATGATGTCCTCAAAGTCTCGTAGTAAAGACGTCTTCGCGTGACCTCCGGCGCTCTTCGGTAGGCCTCATACAAGGAGATGAAGCGGGCCGCTTCTCCCCTGGCGCGGTTGACGCGTTCAGATGCATAGCCTTCCGCCTGAAGGACCAGCTGTTCGGCTTCCCCCCGTGCCCGGGGGATCACCTGGTTGTAGTCCGCCTGCGCTTCGTTGATTAGGCGGTCACGCTGCTGCTGAGCCTGATTTACTTCATCCCAGGAAGGTTTGACCGGATCTGGTGGATTTACATCTTGCAACACCACTTGATCGACGGCAATACCGGTTTCGTACTGGTCGCACAATTCCTGAAGTAGGTCTCGCGCAGTGACCTCGATCTCCTGCCGGCCGACAGTGAGGACTTCAGTCACGGTCCGATCTCCCACCACCTGGCGCATAACGGCCTCGTTCATGTAGCGGAAGGTCTCGTCCAGATTACGGACCTTGAACAAATACTTGTAAGGATCCGCCACTCGATACTGAACAATCCATTCCACGACGGCGACGTTCAGGTCCCCGGTGAGCATTAGCGACTCCTCCAGATAGGGTCGTGATCCGTAGTCGCTTCGCACTCCCGGCCGAGTTGTCCGGAAGCCAAATTCCTGTTTGAGCTGGCGCTGCACGGGGACTTTCAGCACCTCCTCAATAGCAGGGATTTTCACGTTTAAGCCCGGCTCGGTAATGCGAGCAAACCTTCCGAAGCGCAAAACTACGCCGATCTCCTCCGGCTGGATCTGATAGAACGTAGAAAAGAACAGAAGCAATATCGCTAGGATCAGCAATATGATGATGATCCAGCGCCGTGGGATCTGATCCGGCCGAAAGCGCCCCAGATCCACGTCGAAAATCTCGTCATGGTTCATGATTTCTCCTTGTCCGAATCTCCCGGTTTTGGTAATCGTACGTGACAGCCCTGGCGGCAATCCACTTTCCACGACCTGCGGAGTTACCTTGAGGGGTACGCTGGACTGGATGACTGTATTCAATCTCGGCCATCTGTCCTGGCGGATGAAGGCTGTCCCGGGGGCCGCCTTCGTTCCGGCTTGAACTGACGTTGGTCGGAGGGCCGGACTGTCGGTTCGAGGCCACTGCTTTCGTTGACAGGTCCGGGGCAAATTCCTATAATCACGAGTTTCTCGGAGCTGGACCGTTTAGACTCGTTCGTGTTGTTCCTTGCTACAATAGGCATTGGCAGGAAGTGGATCTATGTATGCAGTAGTCAGTGCAGGCGGAAAACAGTATCGCTTGTCGCCGGGACAAGTGTTGGAGGTGGAGAAACTCCCGGCGGCTGTAGGCGACCAAGTCGTCTTCGACGAGGTTTTGTTGCTCGGCGACGGTGAGCAGCTGCAGGTTGGAACACCCCTGGTAGAGGGTGCGCGGGTGATCGGTACCGTTGTTGACCAGGGGAAGGGCGAGAAGATCATCGTCTTCAAGTTCAAGCGTCGAAAAATGTACCGGCGAAAAAGGGGTCACCGTCAGTTGCTTACGACGGTTCAGATCGACGAGATCATTTCGCCCGTGAGCGGGGAGGGCGAGATTGCGGAGTCGGTGGCGGAGGCCTCGGGCGAGCTCGAGACGCCTTCAGCATCAAGGAAACAGGCACGGCAGACACGCCGCAAGCCGGTGGCTCCGGCGGATGCTCCGGACGACGACTCTTCAGCGGAGACTTCCGAGAAGGAGGATTAAGGCGCCATGGCTCATAAAAAAGGCCTGGGAAGTTCGCGAAACGGCCGTGACAGCCAGTCGAAGCGGCTTGGAGTGAAGCGGCATGACGGACAGCTGGTGCGGGCGGGAAGCATCTTGGTGCGGCAGCGCGGCACGCCGCTGAAACCGGGACTGAACGTTGGGCGAGGTAAAGACGACACCCTGTTTGCTTTGGTGGACGGGATCGTTCGGTTCCAGAGGCGGGGTCGTCTTGGGAAGTTCGTCTCCGTGGTGGCGCCGAGCTGAGTCGCAAGCAAGGAGATTGTGCGGATTGAAGAGCCGCGGCCGAAGGTTGCGGCTTTTTCTTTTTAGGGTCGATGCACAGGTTAAAGCAGACTTACTATGGCATCGGGCGCGGGTCCGATCTTGCTGATTCGTTTTCTTGAACTGGACAACGCGCGGGCGATCTGTCAGCGAAATCGCCCAGCGCGTCGGAGGCGCATCAGTTAGAGGGTGTTTGTCGACCACGTCAAGGTGTATGTAAAGGCTGGGGACGGCGGCCGGGGCTGTGTGGCGTTCCGGAGGGAAAAATTTGTCCCTCGAGGGGGGCCAAGCGGAGGGGACGGCGGCCGAGGAGGAGACGTTGTTTTTCGTGCGACGCCTCATTTGAATACCCTGCTTCCCTTTCGCTATCGTCAACACTTTCGCGCCCAGCGAGGGGGGCACGGGTCGGGAAACCGGCGTACGGGTAAAGACGGCGAGAATCTGGTAGTAGAGGTCCCGATCGGTACGCAGGTTTACGATGAGTCGTCCGGTAAGCTTTTGGCTGATCTGGTTCAGGCGGGCCAGGAGGTGATTGTTGCCCGGGGCGGTCGGGGTGGTCGGGGTAACGCGGCTTTCGCGACTCCTACTCAGCAAGCCCCCCGCTACGCCGAGGAAGGGAGACCGGGAGAGGAACGTTGCCTCATTCTGGACCTGAAGGTTTTGGCGGACGTGGGGTTGATAGGCTACCCAAATGCCGGGAAGTCCACCATGATTTCGGTACTCTCGGCCGCCCATCCCAAGGTGGCCGACTATCCGTTTACTACGCTCACACCTCAGCTCGGAGTCATGGATTGCGGCGAGTTCCGAAGTCTGGTGGTGGCCGATATTCCGGGTCTGATCGAAGGAGCTCACGCGGGCAGTGGCCTGGGGGACGAATTCCTGCGTCACGTGGAGCGTTGTCGAATCCTGGTCCACTTGGTGGATGTCAGCGCCTTTGGTCCTCCCGATCCGGTGACGGCTTTCGAGAAGGTCAACGAAGAGCTCGGTCTGTACAATCCTGATCTGTTGAAGAGACTGCAAATCGTGGCGGCCACGAAAATGGACGTAGCGGAGAAGGAGAAGGTGAAGCGTCTGGAAGAGTACTGTTCGTCTCGGCGGCTTGAATTTCTTGCGGTGTCTTCCGTCTCGGGAGTCGGCGTCGATTCCCTGAAGCGGAGGCTGGGAGAACTTTGTTTTCAAGAGGCTAAGGATTTGACGTAGTGCGCGTCGGGATCTTGGGCGGCACATTTGATCCCTTTCATGAGGGTCACCACAAGCTGGGTCTGGCTATGTTGGACCGTTTGGGGCTGGATCAAGTTTGGCTGATGGTGGCCGGAGAGCCGCCACACAAGGTTGCTCGATCTCTGACGTCCCCTTGGCACCGTTTCGCCATGGCGGTTTTGGGGACGGAAAGCGATATGGGACTCTTCGTTTCGACCCTGGAGCTGGAGCGAGAAGGGCCCTCATTCACGGCCGACACCATGTCTGAGCTGTCTAGCCGATTTCCCCACCGGTTTTGCTTCATTGCGGGGGCGGACGCGCTTCGGGAAATTCATCTCTGGAAGGACTGTGCTAGACTCTTTTATGAGTACTGCTTGGTATTTGTGGCCAGGGAGGGTGTTCAGATCGATTTGGGGAAACTGCCCGTCAGCGAGATTGCCGGCATTCGTCCCGAGCCGGGTCGCAAGCCTCCCTTGGAGGCGGGGCGGACGTACATCGTGAACGACTGGACCCCGCCCCCCGTCAGCAGCACGTTGGTGCGCGAGCTCTTGTCGGAAGGGAAAGACCCTGGCCGTTCCCAGTTGGACGTACGAGTCTATCAATACATTCGTAAGTACCATTTGTATGAGAGAGAATCCGCAGTTGGTGATTCTACGCAAAGTTTGTCAGATTGTTGAGAACAAGAAGGGCGAGAACCTGGTTGTTCTTGACATCTCTCAGGTCTCTTCCTTCACCGATTTTTTCGTCCTGTGTCACGGAGCCAACGCCAGGCAGAATCAGGCCATTTGTGACAGCATTCGGGAAAGTCTGAAGGCTGAGGATCATCTGACCCCAAGCCATGTGGAAGGTTACGAGGGGGCCGACTGGATCTTGATGGATTACCTCGACTTCATCGTTCACATTTTTTCCCGGGAGTCGCGGGACTTCTATAAGTTGGAGCGGCTCTGGAGTGACGGTGTCGAGATCGATCAAGCACAGATGAAGAGTTGATGACGTAAGGCCTCGGATCGTTATCGGCTTAAGTAGTACATCGTTTGAGGCTGTGAGGCTCGGCGTTTTGTTTCCGACTCCCCCCGTGGGAGGAGGGCTGGGGACATTCCAGTATTTCACGTGGCGGAAAGCCGGACAGCCTTCCTCCGTGCTGCCCGGCGATTTTCCGCGGGATAAGGAGATTCCGGCTTTTGGGAAAGCGTTCATAAACGAAAAGCGAGTGGCTTGGCGTTGATTCGACTGTGTTGGGTGGGTGAAACCCGAGATTCGGCCTTCCGATTGGCGGAAGACGACTACCTTGCTCGCCTTGGGCGGCTGCACCCCTGTCGGCGGGAGGTCGTAAGGGAGGCTTCGAAGCGGGATCTACGAGCAAGGACGGCCTGTCTGCGGAAAGACGCCGGCGGTGTCCTGCGCCGGATCGGCGACAAAGACTGGGTGATGTTGCTGGACCCAGGTGGAATTTCTCTGCGGACGGAAGAGCTTGCGGAGTTGGTCGGCCGGCGGTTGCAGTCGGGAGGATGCGATCTGGTCTTGGTAGGCCCCGGGCCGTGGGGGGTTACCGATCAGATCCGCCACAGGGCGGATTTCCTCCTTTCCCTGAGTCGGCTGACTTTCCCCCACGAGTTGGCGCGAGTTATAGTACTCGAACAACTGTATCGCGCCCTGACCATCTTGCAAGGTCACCCATACCACAAATGATTGACGATGCTTTTTCCTGGCGGGGAAAGCCGGGTTCTCGAGCGAGACCTCCGTCGCCTCGTCAGGGGAGGAAAGCGAGCCATGTCTGAGACATACTACTCTCCGGAGGACTTAGGGTACTTTAAGGATAAGTTGCTGGCCGCCAGAGCGGCCGTTCTCAAGCGGGTCCAAAGCTCGGAAAACAGCGGTCGAGAAGTCAACGAAGTGCAGGGTGCGCGAGACACGGGAGACCAGGCTCAGGATTCTTACACGAAGGACCTTCTATTCGGTCTCAGTCAGCAGGATCGTTTGCTCCTTCGGGAGATCGAAGCCGCTTTGGGGCGGATCGATGACGGTAGCTTCGGTATCTGCATGGCGACGGGCGAGCCCATCGAGCGGAGACGTTTGGAGGCGCTGCCCTGGGCTCGTTTTTCCTTGAAAGCCCAGGAGCGGATGGAACGTTGAGAGAAGCGGAGAGCGTGGGATCACGCATTTCGGAGTGATCTGCCGGGAGGGTGTCTTCGCGGGTGTCCACGGGACCGCCCGACAGTGAGACCCGGTGTGGGGCCGGTGATTTCCTTCGAATTGTTGTGATCCTCCATGAAGCTACGCGGGGGTTGGGTTCCGAGTCTTGGGAGCTGTTGCATTTGTTAGAAATAGCGGGGAGTTCGGGCCACGGCGAGTCCGCCTACCCGTTGCACGGAGGGACACTGACGCAATACTTCTAATGCCGCCCTCAAAGTTGTGCCCGTGGTGATGACATCGTCGACAAGGATCGGCCGTGCCGCGGCGGAAGTTTCGCCTCCGGGGCATAGGGCAAACGCCCCGGCGAGGTTCCGCCGCCGGCTTGCCAGGCTAAGACCGGTCTGGGGATGGGTCGGCCGCCGGCGTATAAGAAGCCGCCGGACGGGAAGACCGACTTGAGCCGATAGAGCCTCAGCAAGCAAGCCAGGCGGATCGAAGCCGTGACGTTGGATTCTTTGCGGATGGAGGGGGATGGGGACCAAGGCGTCCGGGCTGAACGTGGCGAAGTCGGTCCGGAGCAGATCCGTCAAGCACTCGGCGAAAAAGCGCGCTAATCGCTTATATCCGCGGAACTTGTAGGCCCGCACCAGTCGGCGCCAATCCCCTTCATAGGGTGCCCAGCTGCGAAGTATGTCCCAAGGCGTAGCACCGGAACGGCAAGTCGAGCAGAGGTAGCCCGCCGCGTCCAGAGAGCCGGGCACGGTCACGCCGCAGACCGGGCAGATCGGTTCGGGGCGGGGGAGCACACGATCTCGACAAGCCAAGCAAAGAGGCACGGCCCCAGGATTGGAGGTCCAGTGTCCACAGAGGCAGCAGGCTTGGGGAAACACGATTTCCCGGAGGACGCGGACCAAGATTCTGATTCCACGAAAGGGGATATTTCCAGTGGCGGCGACAGGCTCTCCCGACAATGCAGCCTTCTCGAGCTGGAGGATGGAGTCAAAATTCATGGCAAAACGACACCTGTGCCGATCGGACCGCCTCTATTTGTTGATTCGCTTCGGTGCATAGGAGGAAACGTTCCGGCTCCTAGAAGTGCGAACCCTGGTGAAGTCGTTCTGAAGTTTTGGTGAGCTTCGGCGTCCTTCACGAATCTTGCTGTTAACGGCGGTCTGCGCCGAGGCGGTCCCCAAAGTTATCGAGGAGGAGAATCTCGCAAGCACGGGCTTTTCAAATGTCTCGAGGGGTGGGTAGTGATCCTAAATCTGTTGAGCCGCGATGTCTTGGTTCCCGGGACCTCGGAGACCGCAACCGTCGGATGGTGGGATCCTCGATGAAAACTCGCCCGGCGGTTTCAAGAACCGTGGTTGCGAACACGTGGAATTCACGTTTCCCGGCACGCCCGATTGAGTAAAGACCCAGTTTTCAGTCGGCGTCTTGGTTGATGGTGATTTCCACACAAGGAAGCGGAGGAGGAAGATCGGGCAGACGGCTTCGGTAAAAGCCTTTGAGCCGGTCGAACCCGTCCAAGAGTATGTCTCCCTCGTCTTCGACCACCGACCGGAGTGAAAAGTAGAGCAGGCTCATGACCATCATAAAGTCTTGGGGAGCCTCATCCTCGTCCGCTCGAGCGAAGGCGTACCGGAAGGCCAGATAATTCTCGGGATTAGGGGTGTTCAAGCAGTTCTCGATGAGCTGCTCCAAATTGTCGGCATGATCCACGGCCGCCCCCGGCAACCAATGAAAAATTGTCGGTTTCACCTTGTCCAGAAGGAGGCGCAGTAGGCGGCGGTGGCGGGTCCATAAAGTTACGAAAGCGCCCAGTTCATCCGGACCCCAGATTTGCAGGCCCACTGAAAATAGGCAGCTGTGGGAAGGAAACACTTGAAGTTGGAGTTGCAGGCCACCCTGCTCCGAGGCCGTCTCCACGGGGTTGAGCAGAAAACGGCGGGAGTAGTAAACGGCATGCGGCAGGAATTCCATAACGAAGTGCCGATTGGCCACCAGACGGAACTGGTTCTTCTCCCCGAAATCAGTGTCGAAGACTTCCGCCGGCTCCACGACAAGTTCGTCAAACAGGTTCCACACGACTTCGTAAAGGTCCTCCTCCGGATCGTTGACGGCACGAAGGAGATCGGAAGGCTGGGCTGCCCGGAGGGCTCGGTACACATGTAAATCCATGGGTAGCAGGACCGGAGTATAGCGGAAGGCTTACGGCGGGTACAACCCAAAAGAGCCGCCTGCCTTCCCGTGGCGGGCAGGCGGCATTGCTATACAATCCGACTCGTCATGGACACCCTTACCGGCCAGCTTATTCTGATTGCTATAGCCATTCTTTTGGTGCTTTTGAATGGTTTCTTCGTCGCCTCGGAGTTCGCCATCGTAAAGGTTCGAAGAACCAGGATCGAGGAACTCATCGCCCAGGGGAACAAAGCGGCTCGCCGAGCGATCCAGACGGTAACTCATCTTGATGAGTACCTGTCGGCGACACAGCTGGGCATTACGATGGCGAGCCTGGGACTCGGTTGGATTGGTGAGCCCGCTTTCGCCCGGCTGTTCGAACCCCTGTTCTCGTCGAGTGGGAGGTTTCAAGCTGTTCTGGTTCACAGTCTAAGTGCTGGGGCTGCGTTCGTCCTGATCACGTTTCTGCATATTGTGTTGGGCGAACTGGCCCCAAAATCTCTCGCCATCCAGAAGACCGATGCCGTGGTACTGTCGGTGTCAGGTCCTCTGATTCTGTTTTACCGCTTGAGTTATCCCTTTATCTGGGCGCTGAATACCACGGCCAACGCCGTGCTTCGCCTGGCCGGCATTCGTCCGGTGGCCGAGGCCGAGACTACTCATTCCGAAGAAGAGATCCGGCTGATCCTGGCCCAGTCCACTCGAATGGGGATATTGGATCCTGACGAAGAACGCTTGCTGGAACGCGTCTTCGAGTTTGGCGATCGCTCCGTCCGCCAGATCATGGTGCCGGCGGGGGAGGTGGTCTTCTTGGACCTGGAGAAATCGTTCGAGGAGAATCTGGAACTGGCCCGCCGCACCAAACACACACGCTATCCTCTTTGCGAAGGTTCGTTGGATCGTGTCGTGGGGATTATTCATATCAAAGATCTGTTTTGGCGTTATCAAGAGCTTGGCCCACAATTCGACTTACGCATGATCAAGCGAGCTGTTCACTTCGTTCCTGAAACCCGCCTAATCAAATCGCTGTTGCCCGAGTTTCGCCGAACGCGAACCCATCTCTCTATTGTGGTCGATGAATTCGGCTCGACCGTCGGGATCGTTACTTTGGAGGACGTGCTTGAAGAGCTGGTGGGGGAGATTCAGGACGAATTCGATACCGAGGCTCCTCCGGTTGTGATCCTGCGACAAGGGGAAGGTCGTTACTTAGTGAACGGTCGGGCCCTTATCGAAGAACTGGAGAGGGAGTTGGGTGTCAACATCGAAGATGAAGAGAACGATACGATTGCAGGTCATTTGATGACAAGATTGGGAAGGCCGGCCCGCGTCGGGGACGAAGTGGAGCTGCCCGGAGGTTATCGGGCGCGAGTGCTGCGAATGCGTCACCTCCAAATCACGGAGGTGCAGATCGAGAAGAGATCCAATCTTGGCGGCGACGACACGGGGAAGAGCGCTTCCGACCTAGGTTGACGGACGAGAACGGTGGGAGATCAGGAGAATTTTCGCACGTCGAGGAGTCTTACCGTGGTTAGGCGAGTATCCCGAACTTCCTGATCACTTCCTTGGAGCCTCACTTCTAGCAAGAACTGGAACCATAGGGGAATCGAAGCGTCCGAGCGAGTATTGAAACGCTGCATTATATTGGCGACTGCGGTTTCCGACGTGAGATAGTCTCCCGCCGCTTTCATTGCTCCGCCGCAGTCGGCACTGACCAAGGTGACGACGCCCCCGGGGACAATGTTCGGAACACGTGAAACCAAAACCCAAGCCGTCCAAGGGAACCCGTGGTTGGGAGACCAACACGTGCCGGGGAATTCGGTCGGCTCACCTGGGGCGGGGTTAAGGTCGTGAACTCCGTCCCGTTCATGAACTAGGCCTCGTGCGCGGCGGATCGGGTCTTGGTAGAGTCGGAGTAACGAGTTTACACGTGGGTTGCCGAGGATGATCAGATTGGCCTGGGCGCGCCGTCTCCAGTCGCACGCATGCAGGGCCTGAGGGTAAAGGACGACGCCGAGACGGCTGAACATGTGGCAAATCTGAAGGGCACATCGCATCTCGCCCGAGGAAACGTAATGATAGGCCGGCCGGAACGGAATCCCTCGGTTGTCGTTATTCCGGAACCACGCGGTTGAGGTGAGATCCTGCGGATCGTTGAGGAACACATTGCGGACACACAGTCCGGCGGGCCCGGCCAGAAAGAGTAGCTCTGAATAAACCAGGAGGTTATCCGGCCTGCCGATCAGATAAGGTTGCCAGAAGCGCTCCAAGGCGAAAGATTTCACTTCTTCTCTGTCGGTCCCCCAATGTCTTGCCGCCTTTTCATAGAAAACGGCCCGATACTCCCCCTTGGGAATTTGCAGTTGAAGAGACTCATTCGATCCTTCCGCAGTGAAGTAATGCGCCAAGCGCTCCCGGATCCTAGCTATGTCGATCCGGACAATCGGGTCGATGGAAGGATCGAAATCGGCTCTTCGCGCCAGTGCCCGTGTGGCGATCTCGTACTCGGACAGGCTGCCTTGGCCGGGTTCGGTGGAATGCTCGCAAACATAGGTCAGCAACGACTTAAGGGAAGGCGCCTTGCGAAAGTAACGGCTACCCAGGACTCGATTCAGCAATTCGCGCTCGACATCACGCACGGGTCACCCTTCGTCTCTCGAGGATCGTCCCAACGGCTGACAATCGCAACCCGGTAGGGGTCGGGAAGTCGATGTCATTTCCGAGTCTCATCGACTCCGGTCTCCCTGCTGGACTTCAGACGGAAGTCCAGCAAACGCGTAGCGAGGATTTCCTCGCGAAAGATATCGTCGGCTAATTCCACTTGAAAAAGAAGCTCGAGGTGGCTGGGTAGTAGCGGTTCCGCCCGACCGTCACTCAGGATGTGCAAAACTCGGCTGGTTTCCTCCTCGTCGGTAAGGAGTTCGGCAACCGCTTGAATACTTCTTCCGTTATTGGCGCAGATAGCTGTGGCAATCTCGCCTCCCGGCAAGACCGTGCGCTGAACCAAAGCGAAACTACGGCGTCGAATAACGTCACCCTGAGCCCACTCCCGGTCACGCAGTCGATGCACGCGGCCGCCGGCGGAGGGAGTATATAAGACGTTGCGCTCCGTGAGCGTCCATTGGAAGTATGGCTGCACCCGGTCGACCAAGGGGTTCGTCCGGCTTGAGCCGATGAGGATCAAGTTCGATCCTTCCAGGTCTTCCTCCGTTAACTCTCGCACCTCGCGAGGTTCCACCTTCCCTCCGGCTTGCCCGAACAGCGCTTGCAACGAATACAAAGCTCTCAATTCTCCCGCGGAAATGAAGGCTCGTGTGGGCTGGAGTTGGTCGCTTTTGGGAAGGGAGAAAACTTGGCGCAAGCGCCGAAGAGAGCCGTTGGCCCGGTTGACGAAGATGTCCCGCCAGAACGTGCCCTGACCATCGGTGAAAAACAGCAAATCGGAGAATAGCAATAAGTTGCATTGAGGCTCGAGAAGATAGGGCTGCCAAAACCGTTCCAGAGCCGGTCGATCAAGGAGTTCACGACAGCGGAATTCCCCCTCGGCACCCTGCTCGAAGAATACCAGCCGATATTCGCCCCGGGGGATCGCCAGTCGCCACTTTTCGAACCTGCCCTCGTGTTGGAAGTATCGGCAGAGACGTTCGCGGATGGACGCAATGCTTACGCGAACAATGGGATCCCGTCTAGGATCAAAGTCGCTGGGCCGCCCCAGGGCATGGACCGCAATCTCCCACTCCTTCGGAGAGCCGCCTTCGGGATACGTGGAAAGGAACTGGAGGATCCTACGCAAGCTGGGAGATCCCCGAAAGTGGGGGCTGTCGAAAACCCGATGCAACAAATCTTCCTGCGGTTGCAGCATCTTCGGTCGAAATGCGCCACTACTCACAGCCTGAGAAGGATGTCATCTTCCTGGCAATTGCACAGCTTCCGCTGCTCTTTAACCTATTTAGATTATCAGACTGTCCTGGAATTGCCGAGCCCGGAAGCATTTTATCCGGTTTACAGCGGCACACTGGTTGCTGTTTACAGCCCGGTTGTCGTTTACTTGCATTGGTAAGCACTGAAGGCTACGGTTATTCAGGAGAGCCTGTTGCAGGTATCAGGTCAAGCAACGCATTGTTCGGGAGGGTGGTGAAGCGATGGGTGAACGGATTCTTCGGTCTCGATATTACTTGGTGTTGTCGTTTCTCCTTTGTAATTCGGCGTTTGCCGCCGGGCCCATGCTGCAGGAGGAGGCGGAAGCCGAGGAGCCTCTTGTGAAGGCTGCCGCGGAGGCGGTGTTATTGGACCTCGTGGTGCGCACGGGGGACGGGCGCCCCGTAACCGACCTTCGTCCGGAAGAGGTGGAGATCCTGGAAAATGGGGTTCCACAGCCCATTGTGTCGATGGAGTTTCATGGGACCGGCGGGATCGAGCTGCTGGGTCCCGGCGGCCGGGAAGGGGCCGCGGCGGTCGGTCGGATTTCTCCTGAAGACGGAAGCCTGCGTTTGGCGAATCTGGTGACCCTGGTATTCGACAACCTGGGGACGGAGCCCGCGGCTCTGGCGCGCCGGGCGGCATTCGATTTCATCGACCGTTACGCCGGGCCGAGGACCTGGATATCGGTCTTTAATGTTTCCCGCCGCCTGATTGTGCTGCAGGAGTTTACGCGGGACCCCGAGGCGTTGAAGCGCGCGGTGGAGGAAGCTACTTCACAGGCTCCGATGAAGTACTACGGCAAGTCCGACGAGATCTACAGGCGGTTGCAGGAGATCACTGAACTCGAAGAAGCTGCTGGACTGACTGCTGAGCCGGGTGGATCGGAAGGGGCAGCTTCGGGAGAGCTGCTGGCTCAGGCGCACATCGCGCGACTTGTTGTCAACATGATGCAATTCGCGCAGTCCCTGGAAATGGACGAGAGTGCCCGATCCACGCTGTATTCCTTGTTGTCTTTGATCCAAGGCCAAGGGCTTCTGGAAGGGAGGAAAACCCTCGTGTATTTCTCCGAGGGCTTGCGAGTGACTCCAAGCGTCGACGCGCTTTACCAGACCTTGATCAGCGAGGCGAACCGCAACAATGTGAGTGTCTATGCTGTGGATGCGAGAGGACTGAGGGCCGGCGGCGAGTTAACTGAGGCCAAGGAAGCTCTCGAAGCCGCGGTGGAAGCCAGCCGGCGGCAGCAAATGCGTTCCGGGGGAGCGGTGCAGCGGGACGAGGCCATGCTTACGGATCGGCAGGATGAGATCGGGCGAATGAATGTGCAGGCCAAACTGGCGGACCTGGCTGCGAGCACGGGTGGTTTTCTCTTGGCCAACACGAATGACTACAGCCCGGGCATGGCGAAGATTTCCGAGGATATTTACGCCCATTACGAAATCGCCTACACCCCGCGGGAGGTCAAGTACGACGGGACGTTCCGGAGAATTGAAGTTCGGTTGAAACGGCCGGGATTGACGGTACAGAGCCGAAGCGGTTACTTCGCGCTGCCACCGACTCGAGGGGTGGCTCTCTTACCGTTCGAACAGGCGATGCTCGGTGTGCTGGCTCAAGATACTTTGCCGCAGGACTTAAGTTTTCGGGCTGGTGTTCTTCGGTTTGACCCGGGGAGGACGAGGGTTCGCCACAAAATTGTCCTGCAGTTGCCGCTGGCCGATTTGAGCTTTCGCGAGGAAAAGCAGGGTAAGGAGAAGCAGTATGCAGCGGATTTCGCCATGTTGGCTCTGGTGAAGGACGCCGGCGGGGTGGTCGTCGAGAAGGTCAGCCAGGCCTACCCGGTGCGAGGCCCGAGTAAGAATCTGGAGAAAGTGAAAAGAGGCGAAGCGGTGCTCATTCGTGACATACGCCTCCTTCCCGGGCGGTACAGTGTCGACGCGGTGGCCCAGGACCAAGGGGCGGGGAAGTTTGCAGCCGAGCGTTTCAGCTTTGAGGTGCCCGGGCGTAAAGGAGTGGCCCTAAGCAGCGTGGTGGTGGTGAAGCGGACCGAGGAGCTGGCTAAGGAGGAACAAGACCTCGGTGATCCTTTGCAGTTCCAAGGTCTGCGCCTGGTTCCCGCTTTAGGGGAGCCTGTCCTGAAGACGGCTGATAATCGTCTGATGTTGTACCTCGTGGTCTATCCCCACCCCGATGTGCCTTACGAACCTCAGCTGGGCTTGGAGTTCTCGCAGAACGGGGTAGTCGTCGGGGCGACTCAGCCCCAGCTTCCTGAACGCGACGAACAAGGCAACATACCTTTCGTGATTCGTTTTCCGTTGGATTATTTTCAGCCGGGGACGTACCAGGTTCGGGCCGTCGCCCAACAAGGTGACACTGTGGCGGAATCGGTGGCGGAGTTTGTTGTGGCCCTTCCATAATGCTCTCGGGGGCGGGTGGTCGGGTAAGCCTTCTAGTTTACGATGAGCGGAATTTACCTATAGTTACGTAAAATCTTGTAGCTTTTTGGACTTGAGTGGGGTTGAATTAGGCTCGAGAGAAAACTCAATGACCGGAGGCTGGGAGTAGTTGGGGTTTTACGATCGGTTTCAGTCGTGAAGGGGGGAGAGTGATCATTTTTCCATCGTACCGAGAGCCTTTCCTACTGGGTTCCTGTCGGGATAAGAGGGAGGGATCTGTTTTTTGTGTGGAGAAGCCGGTAACTACCGGTAATTGAAAGGAGGGAAGTAATGAAACCTAAGTTTTGGGTGCTCCTGCTCGTTGGTTTGTTGCTAACGACGGCGGGAGGAGTGGGAACCATGTTCGCGCAGGGGCGCGGCACGATCACCGGCATCGTGAAGGATGAGTCGGGTGCCGTACTGCCTGGGGCGGATGTGGCGGTAATCAACCAAGGGACGGGCGACGTCCGGCGGACGGTGACTTCCGACGAGGGGTTCTTTTCGGTGGTTGCTCTACCCGCCGCCACGTACACCGTCGAGGTCCAGATGCCTGGCTTTGCCACTTGGCGTCGCACGGACATTTACCTGGAATCGTCCCAGCGCTTGCACATCCCGGATATCGTTTTGCAGGTCGGGCAGCTGGCTGAGGAAATTACGGTCACCTCGGCGGCGGAGAGCATTGTGCCGGTGGACTCGGGCGAGAAGAGTGCCACGCTGACGGCGGCGCAAATCGAAAGCATTCCGATCGTGGGACGTAACGCCGCCGAACTTCTTCGGGTTCTGCCCGGCATGTCTCCCATCGGCGACGTTATGACTAACCGGCCGAATTTCAGCGGCGAGGTGATCGGTATCAACGGGAACGGCGCGGCCGGAGACCAAAGCCCGCTGGGCAACTATTCGGCCAACGGTACGACGGCCGAGCAGCTGAATATCGTGTTCGACGGCGGAAACGTCTCGGATCCCGGCTGCAACTGCGCCACGCCCGTCAATCCGAACCCGGACATGATCTCCGAGTTCAAGGTCTTGACGTCCAACTATGGTGCGGAGCATGCGAAGGGTCCGGTCGTCATCGACGCGGTTTCCAAAGCGGGTACCAGCGAGTTCCACGGTACGGGATACTTCACTTTCCGGCATTACAAGCTGAATGCGAATGAGTGGGAGCTGAACGCCACCGGTCAGGAACGGACGAAGAATAAGTTTTATTTTCCGGGATTTAACCTTGGCGGTCCATTGACTCCCGGCCGTGACAAGCTCTTCTTTTTCGTCGGCATGGAGTGGATGCGGCAGACCTTGGATACGGGCGTCCTCCGCGCGGTAGTCCCCACGCAGGCTATGCGGCAAGGCAACTTCAGCGAGGCCGAAGTTACTCCCTTAACCGCCGGGGCGGAAAGAGGCATTAATACCGTTCCCAGCGGCTTTGAAGGTGGAATCATTCCCACCGACATGTTTGATCCGGGCGGCCAGGTCATGATGAATCTGCTTCCTCTGCCCACCGTGGATCCTGCAATGGGCCGGGGAAACAATTACATTTACGCTCTGGAGATAGACCAGCCCAATACGCAGCAGCTCGTGCGGATCGACTACTCCATCAGCGACAACACGAAGTTGTTTGCGCGCTATAACCGGCAACGGGAGACCCAGCCGTTTGTGACCACCCTGTGGTGGTTCAACGCCAACGACGTGCCTTATCCCAGTCGGATCACCGGCGAGAATCGGTCCGATGCGGTCAGCACGACGTTGACGCATGTATTCAGCCCCACGATCACGAACGAAACGGTCTTTTCACTGACGTATGTGGATTTCCCGAACTCCTTCGATGATCCCGAGGCGATCTCCCGCTCGGCGTTGGGATATCCGTATAAGGGAATTTTCAAGAACAACGTGGACCAGATCCCGGACATTACGTCATGGGGCGGCGGAGCCGCGACCATGGTGAACCCCTACTTCCCCGACGGTGTTCTGCCCGCCACGAAGTGGATGGTTTCCGCTGCGGACAATTTCGTAAAGATCTGGGGTACGCACACGCTCAAGGCGGGGTTTTTCTGGGAATGGGTGAGAAACGACCAGCCTGCGTCGGTCGAGGCGAACGGTCGTCTCATCTATGCGCCGTGGCACGGCTTGCACACGGGGAATGTGTATGCGGACTTGCTGCTGGGTCGCATCAGCGAGTTTTCGCAGGCGAATTTCCCGGCGCGGGCGGACATGGACTACAACACGATGGATTTCTACGTGAGTGACAGCTGGAAAGCGACTCCCCGGTTGACCCTCGACGCCGGCGTACGGTTCTCTCACATGCCGTCTTGGGATGACCGTTTAGGTCTCGGAGTGGCCGTCTGGATGCCTGACCGTTATGACCCGACTCTGACCTTGGCGGACAACTACGACACGCTCACCGGACTTGTGTGGCACGCCAAGGACAACAGCGTTCCCACGACCGGGGTGGATGTCAAGTCCTTGTTCGTGATGCCCCGGTTTGGTGCGGCCTTTGACCTTTCCGGTAACGGAAACACGGTTCTGCGGGGGGGCGTAGGGTGGTTTCGGTTCCATGACCCCCAGGGATCTTATCCGTCTACGATGCATCTCCCCCAGGGGCAACGGATCACGGGTGTCAGTGGAGGCATGATGATAGCGGACGTAGATACGCTGGAGGCGACCCGTGACGTGAGGTTCGGCCTGACTGCGCTGGATCCGGACGACGACGAAGTCGCTCGAACCATCAGTTACAGTTTCACCATCCAGCAGCGGCTCCCGGCCCAGCATATGCTGGAAGTCGGATATGTAGGCAACGTCCAGGATTACTTGATGAGCTCCGGCGGGTACTACACCGACATGAACGCGGTTCCGCGAGGTGCCATGTGGGCCGCGGCGGATCCCGATTCGGCGAATACCGACAGTTTTCGGCCGCTGCAGCTTTATGGCGCCATCAATATGTATAACCATATCCTCGAGTCGAATTACAACGGGCTTCAGATGCTTCTCAGCCGGAATACTGGACGAATCAACTACATGGCTTCCTACACCTGGTCGAAGTCGTTGGGTATGCGCGGCGGCGGTACGGGGATCGGCTCCTGCGGCGGGTTTACTCCGGAGGAATGCTACGGTGTGACGGGTCTTGATCGGTCCCACATCTTTAATGTCAGTTACAGTGTGCAGCTGCCTGACTTCGGTTCCCAGCACATGGGCGGCAATGCTGCGGTGCGTGCGATTTTTGACGGCTGGCAGATCACGGGGATCTCGAGCTATGTCACTGGAGGGCCTTTGCAATCCGCCACCGCGAACTTCAACTTGGACGGAACCGACGAACTGGGGCGAAGACTCACTCCTGCGAATTATCTGGGAACAAATTCCGGAGGGATGACCTTACAACCGATGCTGACATGTGATCCGCGGGATGGGGTTTCGGGAGATTGGTTCCTAAACCCGAGTTGCTTTGCGATTCCTGAATATGGAACACAGGGGGTCGTGAACTTTCCATATATTAAGGGGCCTTCTTACACGAACCACGACTTGTCGATCTTCAAGAATTTCAACTTCGACGAAGACCGCAGGCTGCAAGTGCGGGTTTCCGCGTTCAACTTCTTGAATCATCCCCAGAAGCGCCTCGAGTCGGAAAACATTGCCCTGAGATTCGAAAACGGTGAAATGATCAACGACCGCTTCGGCCGGTATGACGAAGATCCCCGTAAGGTGGGTCGTCGGATGATGCAGATCGGCATAAAATTCTAC
>JAPXNP010000016.1:0-17832 GCA_033811955.1 Acidobacteriota bacterium | reverse complement strand
GGAGGAGGCATCCCACAGAAGAACGAGGTTCTGAACCAGGTTTACGCCAATGTCTTCCAAAAACCGGTCTTGGTGCCCAGGCAAGAGGTGACCAGCCTCGGATCTGCCGTCTTCGCCTTTTTGGCGGCCGGAACCTTTAAGACCGTTGAAGAGGCTCAGGAAGCCTTGTGTCCAAGCTATCGGGTGGTGGAACCGCAAACCACCGCCGCCGACACGTACGATTGCCTCTTCAACATGTTCAAGAAGCTGTACTTTGCTCTTGGACGTCCTGACAGCGATCCCGTGAAGATAGGCGACATTCTTCCGGGGCTCCGTCACCTTGCCGCGGCCGCCCGAACCGGAGGATGAGGCTGAGGTCGCCGGTTTGTGAAATGAGATTGTGAGAGTTCGCTCCCGCGGCAGCTAAGTGGTTCATGCTAACCACCGGAAGCGGGGGGTCGCCTCGATTAATCCTGCAAGGTCATTCGGTGGACTGCACGTCGTGGAGCTCGGCCGGCGCAGTTCGCATCGGTTGCAAGCAGACGACGGCTGCAAGTACCGTCGGTGTCCAGGCCGGCAGACGGGAATCCGGGCGTATTAACGAACGGCCGGCACCAGGCAGTAGCCGCGCCGGAAAACTGAGCGTGCTCGTATGGAGCACTCGGCCCGCAGTACGGCACCACGCGTCGGGAATTGATCAAAATTGGCGACACGCTCGAATGTTTCTTGTAAGTGCCGGAAAATGTAGGCTTGACTTCGACGTTGGGCGCCGGGTCCTCTTGGTGTCGGGAAAGCTCGGCTCGCGCCTGGAAGGCGCGGGCCGACCCCGTATCCCTTTCCCCCGACCGAACTCCTGTCCGGGCAACCCCCGCGCCTACTCCCCACGGCGGAGCCGACCTTCGTTCACGGTCCCCTCGTTCGACTCGTTGAAGACAGCTCGAAGGCCTCGCTGCCAACGACTTAGAGTCGACCTTCGAGTGTGTCGCACGGCGGGCTTGACTTGGAGAGCCGCTAGCGCATAAACTTCAGAGCTCACAATGAGAGCGACTCAAGCAGACGAGCGAACGGATCAGACGAAGCAGGAAAGCTCCGTCTCAAACGGGTCGATCTCACTGTCCGTGTCCATTATTATCAGCATTATTATTAGCCCCTCCACTGGGTTCTAGCGGAGGGTGGGCGACCTCGGATCGCGTGCCCGACCGCTGCCGGAACCCGAATCCCCCTCGGCCCAGAGAGGTCCTGCAGTAGTTTGCACGCTCAGGTCGCCTCATAACATCACGGATGACTGTTACGAGGAGGCAAGACAATGGAAAGCCAAGGTGATCGAATCCTGATCTACGACTGTACGTTGCGGGATGGGAGCCAGGGCGAAGAGATCTCCCTCAGCGTAACCGACAAGCTGCGCATTGCCGAGCGCCTGGACGACTTTGGGATTTCCTATATCGAGGGAGGCTGGCCCGGGTCCAACCCTAAGGACGCCGAATTCTTTACCCGTGCCAAGGAGATGACCTGGAAGAACAGCCGGTTGGCCGCTTTTGGATCCACTCGGCTGTGGCGAAACCCGGTCGACCGTGATCCCAACTTGCAGTCCCTGCTCGCCGCCGGCACTCCCACCGTGACGGTCTTCGGAAAAAGCTGGGACTTCCATGTCCTCCACGCCCTCAACATCGAACTCGAGCAGAATCTCCAACTGATTACGGAAAGTGTTCGATATCTGAAAGATGCCGGGCGAGAAGTGATTTTCGACGCCGAACACTTTTTCGACGGTTACGGCGCCAACCCCACCTACGCTCTGCGGGTGCTCGAAGCGGCCGTCGAGGGAGGTGCGGACTGGATCGTACTGTGTGATACGAACGGGGGGAGCTTGCCCGGCTACATCGGCCGAGTGACGAGCGAAATCTCGCGGCGTTTCTCCCGGGTGGGAATTCACACTCACAACGATGCCGATCTGGCGGTAGCCAACAGCTTGGCCGCCGTGGAAGCCGGCGCCCGCATGGTCCAGGGATGCATCAACGGATACGGCGAAAGGATCGGCAACGCCAACCTTACCTCCGTCATTCCCAACCTGGAACTGAAGATGAAGCTGACCGCCGTAGGACGTGAGAAGCTGCAGGAGCTCAGCTCGATAGCTTATTTCGTTGCGGAAACAGCCAACCTCGCGGTTCCCAACAACCAACCTTACGTCGGCAAAAGCGCCTTCGCTCACAAGGGGGGCGTACATGTCAGCGCCATCCTCAAGGATGCCAGGACATACGAGCACGTTGAACCGGAAGCCGTCGGCAACAGACGGCGAGTCCTGGTGTCGGATCTTTCCGGAAAGGGGAACTTGCTCTACAAAATCCGCGAATTCGGTGACATTGATTTGGAGCGCCTGGACGTAAGGGCTCTGGTTCAGCACATCAAGCAATTGGAATACGAGGGATATCAGTTCGAAGGTGCTGAGGCCAGCTTGAAGCTGCTGGCCCACCAACATCTGGGAGGCGCCACACAACCTTTCCAGATCAAGGGCTTTCGGGTGATCGTCGACCAGGTGGGTGGCAACGGTATGATCAGTGAGGCCACCGTGAAAGTATCGGTGGGAGACCTCAGTGAACACACCGCTGCTGAAGGGAACGGGCCCGTCAACGCCCTCGACAGGGCCACGAAAAAGGCACTGGGACGCTTCTTCCCGGAACTCACAAAGGTTCACCTGATCGACTACAAGGTTCGCGTCCTCGACGCCCGGCAGGGAACCGCCGCCAAGGTACGGGTTCTCATCGAGTCGACGGACGGCGAAGAATCATGGACCACCGTCGGAGTATCGACCAACGTCATCGAGGCCAGCTGGTACGCGATCACCGACAGTCTGCTCTACAAGCTGCTTTTTCGCCCGTTCGCGCCTTCGATCCAATCCGTCTGACGCCGGCGGCGAACCGATCGGCAACACAACCGCAGCCGACTATGCTGGAGAAAGCCCGGGAACGGGCCCGGTGAAGGCCTGTGGAGTCTGTCCGATCCACCCTACCGACACCCAGGTCCCTCTCTTAGGGAGCACCACTCTCTTCACCGTCCTCGCATGGGTCTCCCCGCGTGCGAGATTCGGAGTTCCTGCTGTAAAAGGCGAGCCCGAACCCTCCGATTCTCTCTGCGTAGGGAGCTTTCAGCTCCGAACAATCGACTCGAAACAGGTGCGACCAAGTTGACAAGCCTCTTTGGTCACGACCTTTCCGTCCGGACCCAGGCACCGCAACGTCTGGCTGCACCAGTAGAAGCCGTCGGTCGACTGCCGGACACCATCCTCAGGCTCCACTTCGACATACATTCCCTTAGACCTGAGGCGCCGGCACATCTCACGTGTCCGATTCTCCATGGCCATCTTAGGCGACCTCCTTCCCGGCCGCACGCAGTACCGCCCGCTGGACGGCCGTCTTGGCCAGCTTAACCTTGTACGCGTTTCGACTGAGCGGTTTCGCATCCTGCACGGCGGCGGTTCCGGCCGCTTCCGCCGTCTCGGCCGTTACCGCTTTACCCACCAGGGCCTGTGCCGCCGTTTCGGAAACCCACGGAATCGGGGCCACATGACCCAGCACCACGCGGGCGGCGCTCACCGTGTCGCCATCCATCTGCAGGGCCACAGCCGCCGCCGTCAAAGGCCAATCCAGAGCCTCCTTCTGTCTCACCTCATAGACGGCGTTCTTCTTGCCGGAAGGATTCGGGAGCAAAACCTCCGTGACGATCTCGTCGACCGCCAAGTCGTACTCCCGCTCCGAGTCCGATTTCGGAACCCGATAAAACGTCTCCAGAGGGACCCGCCGAGTACCCTGCTTACCTCGGATGACCACTTCGGCTCCCAAGGCGATCAACGCAGGGGCAAAACTGGACGGATTCACAAAGAAAGCCGGCCCCCCGTTACCCAAGATGGCGTGATACCGGTTGTCGCCTTCCGGAACCATCGATTTGCCTTCCCGCATGGCCAGGAGACCAAAACCGTTGCGGAAATACCAACACCGGGGGCGTTGGCACAGATCTCCGCCCACGGTTCCCACGGAGCGAATCTGCATGCTACGAATCCCGTCGGCCGCCTGTACCAAGGCCGGAAAGGCCGTCCGGATGACGGGGCTCTCCATCAGCTCATCTACGGTCACCATGGCTCCGATCCGGACACCGTCCGGACCACGATCTTCAATTCCGTGAAGATCGCGTATGCCCTTCAGGCTGACGACGCGTTCCGGTGTCGCCACTCCGTCTTTCAACAAGCTCAACAGGTCGGTTCCTCCGGCCAGCACGACGGCAGTCGGACCCAACAACTGAACCGCACTCTCCACAGTTCCAGGGCTGGCGAATTCGAAACGATTCATGCGCTCTGCCCTCCTTTCTCCAAAGCCGCGAGGACCCGATCCGGTGTGATGGGCATGTAGGGTACGCGGACTCCAATGGCGTTGGCCACCGCATTCGAAATAGCGGCGCCCGGCGAGATGACCGGAGGCTCACCCAAGCCGATGACTCCCCGTTCGTCGTATCCCGGACCCGTCATCATATGCACGGTGAACTTCCCGACGTCTCCGATCCCTGCCAGCTTATAGAACTCCATGTCGTCATTCAGCAGACGACCCGTCACCGGATCTATGACCCGCTCTTCGAACAGAGCGTAGCTGATCCCCATAATCATGCCGCCGTAGACTTGGCTCCGAGCCGTCAGCATATCGATGATCAGACCGCAATCCTGCACTGCCACCATATGGTTGATCTTGACGACACCGGTCTCAGTGTCGACCGAGACATCAGCCATCTGGATTCCGCCCACTCCGCTGTCGATCAGTCTTCCGGGTCCGGGGTTTTGACCCGTAACCGACAGCGGCGTGACCCCCAGCATCGAGGCGGCTTCCTTCCAAGTGAAAAAACGCTGCGGATCATTCCTGACCTGGATACGACCGTTGATCGCTTCCAGCTCCTCGGGCTTCGCCTCCAACTCAGGAGCGACCCGCTTGAACAACTGGTCGAGAGCGTTAACCACAGCCCGCCGTGCGGCCGACGAAACACCTCCCACCGTGGTGCTCCCGCCGGACGCTCCGGAGGCCGGCCAGCGGCTGTCGCCGATCCGAACCACCACGTCTCGCGGCTCGAGACCCAGTCCGTCGGCCACCACCGTGGCGATCACCGTTCGCGTACCGGTACCTAGATCTTGACTGCCAAACCGGATCTCTACGCCACCGTCAGGGTGGATCAACAGCTCACAATTGCTCTGATGACCACGTCCACCCCAAGTATGGAGGGAAAGCCCCAGGCCGCGCTTTACGGGACCGTCTCCGCCTTGACCCCGCGGCCTCCAGTTCGCCTTCCAGCGGATCAGGTCGGCGCCGATTTTCAGCTCCTCCTCGTAGGTTCGCCACAAGGTACCCGTCATCTCGATGTTCTTCAAAAAGAAATCGAGGGGATCCATGTTCAGAGCCGCCGCCAGATCGTCCAGAGCGGCCATGGTCACAAAGCACGCCTGCGGATGATTGGGGGCCCGCCAAGCCCGAGCCGGACCCGTATGGGTCGGAACGGAGGTGTGCCGATGCCGCCGGTTCGGAATCTCAAACACGTATGGCACCGGAGGGCTGCCGGTCCCTTGCGGGCCACCGGTTCCCCAGGTTTCCGACTCCCACGCCGTAATCTCCCCGTCGGACTTCGCTCCCAACTTCACTCGAGCAAAAGTAGACGGCCGACCGCCGGCACATTGCATCTCGTGATCACGCTCCAGCATCAGTTTCACCGGTCGCTTGGTCATTTTGGCCAACCGCGCACCCTCGACACCCCAACGATCCACGCTGAACTTGCTCCCGAAGCCGCCTCCCATGTGCTGGCAGATCACTCTCACATTTGCCGCGGGAATACCAAAAGCCTCGGCAAACTCCCCCGGGGTGACACTGACCGACTGAGTGGAAAGATACGCCACCAAGTGCTCGTCATCCTCCCAGTAGGCGGTCACCCCGTGGGCTTCCATGCAACTGTGGGCAACCACCCGAGCTCCGTAATACCCCTCGGAGATCCTGGCCGCCTGCTGAAAACCCGCATCGGGATCGCCCACGACTTCCTCTTGAGCCGCCTGAGCTCCCTCGACCTTGTCTTTGTCCTCCTCGTCTATCACGTGCGGAAGGACTTCGTATTGCACTCGGATGGCTTGCACCGCATCGCGGGCAATCTCTTCCGTCTCGGCTGCGACCACCGCAATCTCGTCGGCGGCCCACTGGATTTCAGTCCCCGGTCCCTGGATGACATGGACCGCGTGGACTCCCGGCATCGTCTCCGCCGCACTGGTGTCAATCGAGGTGATCCTCGCGTGAGCATAAGGACAGGTCAGCATCTTGGCATACAACATGCCGTAAAGCTTGACGTCGTACGTGTACTCGGCGGCACCGCTGACCTTCGGAGGGCCGTCGACCCGCTCGATGTATCTTCCTATGCGCCAGCGATTCTCCTTTTCAGGCCAATTGAAATCAGGCATGGCGCCCTCCTTTCCCGGCGGCTTCCAGCACCGCCGCCCGAACTCCGACGTAAGTGCCGCAACGGCAAAGATTCCCTCCGAGGCCCTTCTCAATCTCCTCAGGCGTCGGATTAGGATGACGGTCCAGAAGCGCCTTACTCGCCACCACTAATCCGGGCGTGCAGAACCCACACTGCTGGGCGTCGTTGTGCAAAAAGGCCTGCTGAATCGGATGCAATTCCTCGGGAGAACCAAGTCCTTCCACTGTGATGATTTCCTGCCCTTGAGCTTCAATGGCCAGGTAGCTACACGCGTAGACGGCCTTCCCGTTGAGAAGAACCGTACAGGCCCCACAGGTGCCCCGATCACAAACCTTCTTCGGTCCGGTCAATCCCAACTCGTTACGCAGCGCATCCAGCAGCGTGATCCGAGGCTCCACACTCAGTTGGTAGTACTTCCCATTGACCAGGAGCCGGATTGGAACCTTATCCGGCCCCAAAATGGCCGTGCCGGCTTCACTGCGCGCCGAGACTCCTTCCTGTTGCATCAGAGCGGCTGTAAAGGCTCCCACCGTTCCGGATCGGAAGAAGTCACGCCGGGAGAGACCGGTCTTTTGCTTACCCGATCCTCTTCTTTTGCTCATATGTCAGTCCTCCTGCTCACACCCCCGTTTGTGGGCTACCCGAAGCAAATGCTCCTACTCTTTTGCTCTGCTCGGGACAACCCGCACTCATCGCTTCGTGAGAACACACTTGCTTGGTTGATTGGTTATTTATCGTAAACGAAGCTCGGCTCGGAGGCAACACGCGGGGTCGGTGGAGTCTCCCACGAGTTTGGAGCAGCACGGGACAATGGGGGCATGCCCCCATTTCGGACCTAACTTACTGAAAAGAAGAGCATCGAAATCGAGATCTGATACTAATTCCCTCGAGCGGAGGGCAATTCGACTCATGCTCGGAGAAACGTCGTCCAATCGTGTCCGGCTTCTCCCGCTACGACTACGTTCCCGAACCCCGACCCCCACCGGCGGTGCCCGGCTGTCGACGCGATCTGCACGGAACGTACGCCGGCTGCTTGAACCTCAGGAGTTTCGTACGAACGATAATCGGGCTTGGCTCCGCTCGAAGAACCAAATACCAGACGCACTATTCGAGCCCATCTTGTCAAACTCTGAGACCCGACATCCGTGCGAGCCCCCAAGTCTTCCAATCTTTTGGCTCCAGTGTAAACGCCGAGTTTACGAATTTAATGATCCAGCAAGACAGGCCTCATGTTCGAGGCCGTCACTTCCATGTAACACTTTCATAATCAAGTAGTTCAGTCGAATATGAATCGGGAGGCGCCAGGTACTTTCCGATTCTCGGGACCCGGCGGGCGACCAGCTCCCAGTCATAACATTTATGCTTTACTCGAAAGCGGTCGTCGGCACCTTGGGATTACCAGAGAACCGCCGAAGCAACCTAACTTCTAAAGAATCAATTGGTTTTGAAACGTTACCTGGCTACGATCCGAGAATGGCACATCTCTTGCTTTCCATTCTCCCAGGGACGTGACAAACGCTGGGGGTGTGATCGAAACTAATGACAGGCCGCATCGCTCAGACAACGCGGCTAACCTGGCTTCGATTCCTCGCGACCATCATGCGCCGCAGCGGCGGGCGACTGGAGCCCCGGCGGGAACAAACCGTTGACCAACAACAAGATTAAGGGGAAGTCAATGAGCACAATGCTGAGTATTCGGGAGGAATTGCTGGCAGGCTTCGGGGAATTGTCGGAAGGCGAACGAAGTGAGCTCGTCGCCTTGGGGATGCTGGCACCCAACGGAAGCCTTCGACCCTTCCGCCCACCTCAAAAGCGGGAAGGGCTCGAGTCGGTCCCGAAGCAGCAAATGTCCGCTCCGGACGCCTTGAATGAGGCTTATGAGTATGGATCTGCGTTCTCTCGAGGTGTAAGAGTCGACTTAGGCCCCTATTCACTACTGTTTATCTCGGGGACGGCGAGTGTCGACGAAGACGGGGAGACGGTTCACGCCGGCGACCTGAGGGCTCAATGTTGGCGCACCTTTCGGAACATAACCGAGTTGCTGGCCGCCGAGGGGGCAAGCTGGAAAGACGTTCTCAAGACCACCTGTTATCTACGCGATATCGAGCGGGATTACGAGGAATTCAACCGTGTTCGAACCGCTTTCTACGACTTGATGGGGTTACAGCCGTACCCCGCCAGCGTGGGGATTCAGGCCCGCCTTTGTCGAAGCAATTTGCTGGTGGAAATCGAGGCCTTGGCGATTGTCAAGAACAAAGAATGACCCCCACCCATTCCCACGGTCGATAATGTCTCCAGAGCAGTCTCGGTTACCGCGACACGCTAGTGGTTGTTTCCGTTTTTGCTCGTCAAAGCTTTCACCCCAGAGGGGAAACGTTCAAGTAGGTCAAGCGGCGGGCCGGTCCATCGCGGCGGTCGGTTCCGCTCATTCCCATAAATGCTGCAGGAGAACTGGAATGCGGAGGACTTTGAGCGGATGAGGTACCGATCCCTTTTAGCCCCCTTGTGCTGGAGTGCCGCCTGTATGCTGACACCGGTACCGGTATCCGGTCGAGACGTTGCGGGACGCCCGCCGGCTCCGATCGTAGCGGCCGAGGTTCCGGTTCGCGCATGGGAGGCTCTCGAGAGCGATCCTTCGGGCACCTTTCGTGGCGACATCTGCCTGGGGGCTCGTTTGGTCCGCTTTTTCCCCGGGAAGAACGGCGGAGAGGTTCTGACGCCCAATTTCGAGAGTGCTTGTGAACCGGAGGTTTCCTTCGACGGGAAGAGGGTTCTCTTCTCCGGGCGGCCGTCGGCGGAAGCTCCCTGGAACATTTATGAGCTTGAGTTGGACACCGGTTCCATCCGTCAAATCACCCGTGATGTAGGAAACGCCAGGCAGCCCCGGTACCTGTCGAAGAACTATGTGCTCGGCCCCGAAGACACCGCCTGGTTTTTGATCCTGTTTGCCGGTGATGCTGCAGGAGAGGTGGAGAAGGATTCGGGCCGGCCGGCTTGGGATCTGTACACCTGCGAGCTCGACGGCGCCCGCCTCATGAGGATTACGTACAATCCGGCAACCGACTGGGATGCTTTCTTAATGCAGGACGGGCGGCTTCTTTTCGCCTCTCGGCAGCATGGCCGCCCGAGCGATGGCCGCCTCGGACGGATGCGAATTCTCGAACTGAATCAGGATGGAACCGACCAGATGCCCTTTACGGGTGGGCAAGGTCGGCGCGTGCAGCACATGCCCACCGTCACCACGGACGGTCTGGCGGTTTTTGTCGAGGCTGACCGGGTGTCCGCCGAAGGGGGCGGAACCTTGGGAAGTGTCCGCCTACGGCGTCCCCTCCACACCTACCGGGCTTTGACGGGGCCCGAAGACGGGCTCTTCCTTACACCCTCGCCTCTTCCCGAAGGGGGCTTGCTGGTGTCGTGGCGCAAGTCAGAGAGGGACGCCTACCGGGCAGGGAGGTTCGACCCGACCACAGGGGAGTGGGCGGAGTGGGCTTCCTCCCCCGGTCATCAAATCATCTATCCCCGGTTGGTCGCGCCTCGTCCGATACCGGACGGACGCTCCAGCGGTATGCGGCTGGAGCGTCCCCACGGCCAGTTCTATGTGCTGAACATCAACCTGCACGACCTGCCGGAGAGAGCGTGGTTGAACCCATCGATCGCTCCTCGCGCCCGCCTTGTGGAAGGGATCCCTCGGCGAGTCGGAGACGAGCCACTGGAGTCGCCCATGCTGCCTCGGCGCGTTCTCGGGGAGGTACCCGTGGAACCGGACGGGTCCATCTTCGTAGAAATTCCTGCCAACGTGCCTGTCGAGTTCCAGCTTGTGGACACAAACGGGCTCGTATTGCGAACCAGTGAGTGGATCTGGACTCGGAACGGAATTGCGCAGGGATGCATCGGATGCCACGAAGATCCCGAGCTAAGCCCGTCGAATCAGCTCGTGGAAGCGGTCAAGAAGGAGCCTGCACGGCTCCTTCTCCCTCCGGAAAGGCGGCGGACGGTCGATTTCCTAAGATCGGTGTGGCCGATCGTCGAGCGTTCCTGCGCGCGTTCCGAGTGTCATGGCAACAAGAATGCAAGGCTTTCACTTATGGCTCCCGATACAACCCCCGAAAACCAGGCAAGAAGAGCCTACGAACTGATCACCTCGGGGGTGGGTGAAACAGACGATCCATACCGGGGCCGATGGATCTATGTCGGCCGGGCTCGCAGCAGTCCTTTGATATGGCACGTCCTGGGTCACGACACCCGGCGGCCGTGGGATCTGATGTCCGCCCACGGAGGGGAATCTGAGGTAAGACCGGGAGTCCCCGGGACGGGTAATCCGCTGCTGACACCGCTGGAGATCCGAGTGCTTGCGGAATGGATTGATTTCGGCGCCCATTGGGTCGTCAAACCGCAGGCTTCCCGGACCGTCGCGGCGACTACCAAACGCGAAGTTATAGGAGATAAGCGATGAGACAGCGAATCGGTTACACCGTATTCGTCTGGTTCCTCTCGGTGAGCTTTTCCAAAGCGGCCGACATGGGTTCCCTGCCCGTCTACACCGACGTCACCGCGGAGGCGGGCATTTCGTTTAAGCACAGCTACGGAGATTTTGACCTCACCAACATCGTCGAGGGGACCGGTGCGGGAGTCTGCGCTTTCGATTACAACAACGACGGTTGGATGGACCTCTATTTCACGAATGGAGCCTGGACTCCCGGAGTCTCGGACAACCGCGGCCGGCGCTTGCGGGGTGGTCTCTTCAACCAACTCTACCGGAACAACGGGGATGGAACCTTCAGCGACGTCACCAAGGAGGCCGGGGTGGGCGATCCAAGCCCCAGTTTCGGCTGTTCGGCCGCTGATTACGACAACGACGGGGACGTGGATCTATATGTCCTCAATTACGGTCCGAACGTCCTCTATCGCAACAACGGGGACGGGACCTTCACCGACGTTTCAGCCGAATCGGGGTTGGCCGATCCTCGCTGGAGCCTGTCGGCTCCTTGGTTTGACTATAACGGAGACGGCTACCTCGACGTCTATGTGGCCAACTACCTGGAGTATGACGACGGTAAATTCCGTGCCTACTATGCCGCCGCCGGCTATCCCGGCCCGTTGAGCTATAACGCTCAGTTCGACGCTCTGTACCGGAACAACGGTGACGGAACCTTCACCGAGGTCACGCAAGAAGCCGGCCTCCTTAAGGAGAACGGAAGGGCCATGAGTGCCACGGTGGCGGATCTCAATAACGACGGCCTTCTGGATATTTACGTGGCCAACGACGCCACCGAGAACTTCTATTTCGAAAACCAGGGAGGGGGGAAGTTCGAGGAGAAAGGCCTATTTCTGGGTTTGGCCTTCGGTGAGCACGGGCAGGGCGTCTCGTCTATGGGACCGGTGGCAGGTGACATCGACCGGAACGGCCTCCTCGATATTTATATCCCCGACATGGGGTACAGCAGTTTGCTGATGAATCTGGGCGACTACTTTGAGGACCACACCACCCGGGCGCGAGTGGCGCTTTATTGCGGTCAATACACCGGATGGGGCGGGCTCCTGCTGGACTACGACAACGACGGACACCTCGACCTCTTCGTAGCCAACGGAAACGCCCATCATGAGTACACGGAAGAAGACGTTCTTCTTCACAACAACGGCGACGGGAATTTTACCGACGTTTCTGCGAGTTCGGGAGAGTACTTTCACACCAAGAAGGTCGGCCGGGGGTCAACGTTCGTCGATTACGACAACGACGGCGATCTCGATATTGTGGTGGTCAACCTGAACGACGAGGCCAAGCTGCTTCGAAACGACGGAGGCAACCGTCATAACTGGCTCAAGGTCGTGCCTAAGCTGGCGAACCTGAAACGGGATGCTATCGGGGCTCGGGTGACCGTGATCGTGGGGGAACTTAAGCAGATCGAAGACCTCATTCCGGTTCGCGGTTACCTTTCGCAAGCAGATTCCCGCCTGCATTTCGGATTGGGGAAGGCGGACAAGGCGGACCTGGTGGAGATCCGGTGGCCCGACGGCTCGGTAGACCAGTTCAAAGATGTCCCAGCCAATCAAATCTTTGAGGTTATACATGAAGGTAAGTAGACAAACCGGGAGCCGACGGGTTGGGATGCGCAAGTCCCTGAGCGTTGTAACGGGTTTGCTGTTAACCACAGCGATCTTTGTGGCGATCGCCTTCCTGGGCGCTCAGGAAGTTATCGAACCGTTCTACGTAGGGGCCCGCGTTTGCGGTGGCTGCCACAACGGCCCAGAAATGGGCCACCAATACAGCTTATGGCTGCTTTCCCGGCATGCCCGGGCATATGTCGACCTTTCCAAACCTGAAGCTTGGAAGATCGCCGAGTTGAGTGGAGTCCGCGAAAACCCGCAGGAGTCGCCGCTTTGCTTGGGTTGTCACGCCACCGCCGCCGATACGGAAGCTTGGGAGCGGGATTCTACCTTCTTCTTTGAGGACGGCGTCCAGTGCGAGAGATGCCACGGGCCGGGCGGTGAATATATGCCTGCGGAAATCATGCAGAATCCCGAAGAGGCGATGCGGCGAGGGCTGGTGAAACCCACCAAGAAGCACTGCATGGTCTGTCACAGCGAGAAGGGCTCCCACGTCGCCGTCTTGCAGCGGCCCTTGATGAACATTGACGAGTTGTGGCAGGAAATCGCTCACCCGACTCCGGCGACCCCTGGAAACCCCTCCGGCGTCTTGAGTGCAGAAACGGATCGCGATCCCACCCGGGAACCGCTTTTCGTGGGCGCCCAGACCTGCGGCAAATGCCACCGCGGGCCCGAGAGAGGTTACCAGTATGATCATTGGAGGCAGTCGGAGCATGCCCATGCCTGGGCCCGGTTGGCGACTCCGGAAGCTCAGCGTATCGCGCAGGAGATGGGGGTTTCAGGAGACCCGCAGCAAGCCCCCGAGTGCTTGCGTTGTCATGCCACCGGTGGGGGTGACCTAAGCCGGAGTACTGCAACTTTCACCATCGCCGAGGGTATCGGCTGTGAGGCATGCCACGGTCCGGGCAGCCTTTACCAGGAAGAAGCCGTCATGCGGGATCCTGTAGCGGCTGCTACAGCCGGCCTGCAGATGCCGTCCCGGGATAGTTGCCTCACTTGTCACAATCAAGCGCACGGTAAGCCCTTCGATGCCCAGACGGCATGGAACGAGGTCGCTCATCCCAATCATCCGCGGGAGACGGTCGCCCGCATCCAGTACAAGAATCCCGTCAACTTGGCATTAAATCCTTCAGGCCGAGAGCTTTACGTCGCTTGCGAAAGCTCCGACTCCGTCATCGTCATCGACGTAGAAGAGCGACGGAAGGTAGCCGAGATCATGGTGGGACGCCAACCCCACGACATCGCTTTCAGTCCGGACGGGCGGCTCGCTTGGGTCACGAATCGCATGGATGATACGATCAGCGAGATTGACACGGCGGCTCGCCAAGTGCTGCGAACCGCACCCGTGGGCGACGAACCGCACGGAATCCTCCCCGATCGGGGTGCCGACCGCCTGTACATCCTCAACACCGGGGAAGAAAGCATCTCGGTTCTGGCCGCCGACACGTTGGTCGAGGAGACAAGGCTGACCACCAGCCGTTATCCGTGGTCGTTGGCCCTCTCTCCCGATGGGAAACACTTTGCGATTACGAATTCTCTGCCGCGGTTTGGCAAGTTCCGCACACCCTCGATTTCGGAGGTGACCATTGTAGATGCGGTAGAAGCCAAAGTGGTGAACCGGCTCGAGGTTCCCGGCACGAATCTGCTGATGGGAGTCGCCTGGCATCCGAGCGGTGAATACGCAGTGTTTACTCTCAATCGTACCAAGAACCTGGTTCCCATGACCCGCATCGTGCAAGGTTGGACCATCACCAACGGTCTCGGTATCGCCTGGCGGAATGGTCGGGTTGATCAGGTTCTGCTGGATCATCCGGATCTCTACTTTCCGGATCCGACAGATGTCACCGTCACACCGGACGGACGGTTCGCCTTGGTAACCAGCGCCACGTCGGATCGTGTCGCCGTGGTGAATCTCGAGCGGCTCGTCGGAGCACTCGAGAGTGCTTCCGAGTATGAGCGCACGGAGGTGATTCCCAACCACGTCGGGAGACCGACGGAGTGGGTGACAGTTCACGTCGAGACCGGAATTAGTCCCCGAGGAGTTTTGGTCGCTCCCGACGGACAGACGGCATTCGTCGCCAACTGCCTGGACGACACGGTCTCCGTCATAGACATTACGTCATGGAAGGCCGTTGAGCAGATCGACTTGGGCGGGCCCAAGGAGGTCACCATGGCCCGTTGGGGAGAGCGTCTGTTCCACAGCGCAAGCGGCACGGTGCGGCGACAATTCTCTTGTCACACGTGCCATCCTGACGGCCACGTGGACGGCATCACCTACGACACCGAACCGGACGGGGTGGGTATCCTCCCGGTGGACAACCGATCCCTTCGCTCGGTGATGGATACGGCTCCTTTCAAGTGGGAAGGAACCAATCCCAGCCTGAGGCGACAGTGTGGTGCACGCCTGGCGGCCTTTTTCACGCGCGCCCAGCCGTACACCCGGGAGGAACTCGAGGCGCTGGAATACTACATCGCCACGATCCCTCGCCCACCCAATCGCTACCGGGCTTTAGGAGCCCCCCTTACGGCGGCACAGCGCCGAGGCAAGGCGATCTTCGGGCGGACGCATAGAAAAGACGGGAGTTTGATACCGGAAAAGAACCGTTGCATCACCTGCCATCCTCCCCCGCTCTACACCGATCGTCAACCCGTCGATGTGGGCACCAAAATGCAGTATGACAGCACGGGAGTATTCGATCCCCCACATTTGAACAACATTTACGATTCGGCCCCGTATCTGCATAACGGGATCGCGCCGACTCTGGAGGAAATCTGGACCGTCTACAACCCCCACGACACGCATGGGGTCACGAACGATCTGACAAAGGACGAGCTGAACGATCTCATCGAATACATCAAGACGTTCTAACCCTCAGGAGTTGGCCGGAAACTACCCGGACGGCAAGATCGGAAGAACGTTGCCGGGAATGTGAAGCCGAAATCGGGAGTTGAAGGGGCGCTTTCTTAGAAGAGCCGCAGGAGGCGGATGGAATGATGGAACTCGAACATGGAAAATTTTGTAAGTCTGTGCTCTTGGGGGCCCTACTTGCTCTGCCGGCCGGAGGTCTCGCGGTAGGTTCCGACGAGCCGGGCTTGCCATATGTCTATACGGAGTGGGAACACTTCACCGTGAAGAACGGGCTTCCCAACGATCATATCTTTTACGTCAAAGTGCACGGCAATGACGTCTGGGTGGGGACGGAGGACGGACTGGCCCTTATTGACAAGCAAGCGGGGCGCGTCAAACAAACCTGGAAAGAAGAAGACGGCCTTCCGTGGCGGGCGGTTTCGGGCATTGCAGTCGACCCCAAGACAGGAGATGTGTGGCTCGCCCTTTTCGGCGGTGGTCTGGCTCGTTATTCCGCCGGCCGGTTCGACCACTTTCACCAACTGAACAGCGGGCTCGTGAACGACGTCGTCTACGCCGTGGCCATTGAAAACGACAATGTCTGGGCGGCGACTACGGCCGGTGCCAGTCGCTACAACACGAAAACCAAGGAGTGGACGATTTTCACCGAGAAGAACGCTCCCATGGAAGAAATCTGGAACTACGGCGTGGACTACAACGACGGAAAGGTCTACCTGGGAGTTTGGGGCAGCGGAGTTCTGGAGTACGACGTGGCAACGGGCCGCTGGAAGGACTACCTCGACCCCGACGGCGAAATGGAAATCGATCTGTATCGCGACGACGGAATCGTCCACGTGATTACCACGGGTGTCAGTTATATCGACAAGATCCTTTGGATCTCCACCTACTTTGGAGCCTCGCGCTATGACGGTCGGAACTGGCGGGGTTACTATGAAATGGAGACGGGCTTGCCCAGCGATTTCATCAACTTCGTGAAGGGACGAAGTGGCAATGAAGCTTGGTACTGCACGGACAAGGGAATAGGCGTGCTGACGGATTTCGCCACCGACACCTGGGTGACCTACACCATGGATCCGGAGACTCACAGAGGTAAGGCGGTCGTGTCCCGTAACAAGCAAGTGTTGAAGGAGGTGGAGAGCGAACTGGGTATACCTCACAACTACACGCTTTCCGCCGACTTCGACGGCAACGACGTCTGGATCGGCACTTCGAAGGGCTTGGCCAGGGCTTTCGGTCGGAACTACTACGCGGGGTTGCGTCCGGAGGCGGCAACGGCGGCCTCCGGCTCTTCTCCGTCAAGTGATTCCCTCGGTCGGCCGAGGAGGTGATGTACCATGAAAACATCCGGAATACGATGGTTTGTCCCTATGCCGGCAATCCTGCTGGGTTTCTTCCTAGGTTCTGCAGTGGGCCAAGCTCCCCTGGACCCCAGTGAGCTACTTCCACCCGAGGAACTGCTGCCGCCGTTCCATGTCGACGATCCTGCTGTTGCCGCGGTCCTGCAAAAAATCGAAGGCATTTCGCCTTATGTGGCGCCGGATCTCGAACTGAAGCGCGATCATAACTACGCTAATACGCCGGTGGATGTGGAGCCCTATCGGGGGGTGCGTCCGTTCAAAGAGCACTTTCTCCTGCAGATGGAGTACACCGGGCCCGGTCGTACGTATCCTGAGCCTGACGTCGATACCGTCCGTCTCGGCTTTCTCGGCCCCATTGTCCCCACGGTATCGGTTGCCACGGGAGGCATGAGCCACGAGGAGCCCATGGGTGTCCAGATGTTGCGAGGGGCCCAACTGGCGATTGAGCAAGCCAACGCCCGCGGGGGCTACCTAAAGAAAGGAATTCCTTTCGAGCTGATGGTCCACAACGACAACGGACTTTGGGGAGCTTCCGGCAACGAAATTACGAATATGGTTTACAAAGAAGGCGTTTGGGGCATCCTGGGCAGCATCGACGGAGCCAACAGTCACATCGCCATCCGGGTCGCTCTCAAGACTGAAGTGACCATGTTGAACACGGGGGATACCGATCCAACATTTATCGAGACCAATATCCCCTGGGTTTTCCGCTGCATCAGCGATGACCGCCAGATGGGATACCTGCTCGTCGACTACCTCTATCGCAAGGCGGATTTCAAACGTGTAGCGATTATTCGGAGTTCGAACCGCTACGGTCGTTTCGGAGTTCGCGAGATAGTCGACGGGTCACGCCGTATGGGCCGTCCGATCATCATCGAAATGGCCTATAAGGTGGGAGACACCGACTTTACGTTGCAGCTGGAGCGTATCAAGGCGGTTAATCCCGACGCGATCGTCCACTGGGGCGATGACGTCGAGGGCGCCCACATTCTGAAACAGATGCGGGCTATGGGCATGGATCAACCGTTTTTCGGC
>JAPXNP010000015.1:0-18905 GCA_033811955.1 Acidobacteriota bacterium | reverse complement strand
GGATGGGTCTGGCCTCGGTTTCAGAGACTTCGTAGGCGCCGCCGAAGATCTGCTGTCTTCGCGCGTCCATCATGACGGCGATGCGCCGGTGAAAGTGACGAAAGCGGAACGCCAGCGCCTCCAAGGTGGACAGGGCGACGGCCGGTCGCTCCAAGCTTTGGGCGAAACCCTTGACGGTGGCCAACCCGATGCGGATCCCGGTGAACGAGCCGGGACCGGCGGCAACGGTGAAGCCGTCGATTCGATCGAGCGACAAGCCGAACTCGCCGATCAGCAGATCGACGTAGCGGAGGATTCGTTCCGAGTATTCGAGAGGCTGCTTGATCAGTATCAACCCAACCAGCTCGGCGTTGCGGGCCAAGGCTACGCCTCCGCTGTTGGTTGCCGTATCCAGGGCCAGTAAATACATGGACCAACAGCTTACCTCAAAAGCCGGCAGGCGCCGCAGAAGCGTCGCAACTTTTCGGGGGTGATCGTTATAGTAGTTGAGAACACGTAAAGGAGACAACGACATGGTCAATCGAGTGTTTCTGATTGGAAGGTTGGGCAGGGATCCGGAAACGCGCCACACACAAAACGGAACGGCGGTTGCCAATTTCACGTTGGCGACGAACGAGCGCTGGGTTGACAGTCAGGGAAACCGTCAGGAACGCACCGAGTGGCACAATATCGTGGTGTGGGGCAAGTTGGCGGATATCTGTTCTCAGTATCTCCGGAAAGGGCGACTGGTGTTCATCGAAGGGCGGCTGCAGACCAGGGAGTGGGAAGACCGGGACGGGAACAAGCGGAGAACCACGGAAATCGTCGCCTCGAATATGCAGATGTTGGAATCCCGATCGTCTGGAGGCGACGTATCCTCTCTGGAGCGGGAAGAACCGCTGGAAGTCAGCATGACGGATGACGACATCCCGTTCTAACGCCGGGAGGGGGTGACGACCTCCCAGGCGGGTCTGGGGTCGCCGAGGTTCCGGGGGGACTCGGCAATCGGGCGGATTCCGAGGCGTCTCGTTCGGCGTGCCGCGTTTTCCGTGGCGCACCCCGCATACCCCGTTCGGCCGGGTGGCGGGGGGCTGAGACGGTCCGTAGGGCGGGCGCCCTTGAGGGTGTTACAAGGGGGCTCGGTCGGCCGACCGTCCTTCAGGTATTGTGGTACGGATTTCTAAAGTGCCGATCAGGAGCAGGCCCTTGCCGCCAGTCGGGATACTTGAGACACCCTTATCCTTGCTTGTTGCGTTTTCGGGTACGGGGTGCGGCGTATTGCACGGCTCGTCCCCCCGTGCCGCCTGTAGCGTCGACATACGTGGAAGCGGAATTTCCGCTTCGGAATGCGGCGCCCCCGACGGAGTTTTGGAGTCGGCTTGCCGAACGCTCCGTACGGCGCACAAGGTACGACGTACAGGGAGGTGTTTACAGCCAAGGGAGGGCCGACCTCCCTCGGCCTGCCCTTCAGAGTGGGCTACCCACCCGCGCAGTCCTGGACGGCTGCGACGGCCGTTTTTCCGGTCCGGCAGATTTTCCGCGGGATGGGGAACGAGGCACTCGGATTCGTGCGCCGCGCCAACTACGCAGCCGATCCAGGGCGTTCGCGCTTGTTTTGGGCTGAGCTGGGCGAGGACGAGACCTCTTGGGCTTCGGGTATGGAACATCTTGTGGCGTTCCCCGGGCCTCGTGTGACTCGGGTTCTTTTCGCCGGTTTGTCGGGAAAACGGATGACCTGTGTACGTAGCAGGATTTGTTCCCTATCCTGTCTCGTTACATGCAAGATGCCGCGTGCGCAGCGCATCAGGCGTACCGCCTGACCGAAGGCAATCGCCATTTCCCTGAAACGTGAAACTCGGAACGTGAAACCCCGATCGGTCTTCCACCAAACCCGCAATCGCCGGCAGCCCGGCACGTCCCGTACAGCGTTCCAGGTCAAAGGTACGGCGCCGGTGGCGTCCGCTTCAAAACCCGGCCGACCGGGTAACGCCGTACCCGGTACGACGTGGCGCGGCCGCAGGCCGAGAAGCCGGTGGCACGCGGGTAACCTCACGGCGCGGTGAGCTGTTTCAGCTCCGTCTCGGCAAGAGCAGCTTCCTGGCTTTTCGGATACAGTTTCCGCAGACGCTCGAAGACTTGCTTGGCCTCCTCCAGTCGTTGCTGTTCCAGGAGGACCCGTCCTTTCTTGTAGTACGCCACCGGGGCCTTGTCTCCTTTGGGGTATAGGTTGATAACCTGATCAAAGGCCTGTAACGCGAGATCGATGCGTCCTTGCTGCAGATAGCTGTCACCCAAATAATAGGCCGCGTTGTCGGCGAACTCGTGATCGGGAAACTTGCTGAGAAAGTCCTGGAATCCGGCGATCGCCAGCGCGTAGTTACCGATCAAATAGTCGTTGTAGGTGGCGCTGTAGACCCGGTCCGGCTCAAGTTCAGCCTCCGCTCCCCCCGGGGGCGTGCGCAGAGTCTGAACCTGCAGTCGGCTTTCGTTCACCTCGCGTAGCACCGCTGCAATGCGGTTGTTCGTCTCGTCCAGTTTGAGGGAGAGGGTCTGCACGTCTTCCCTCAGCTCGGCCAAGCCTTGTTGCAGGTTGGCGAATCCTTGTCCGGATCCTCGCACTTCCTTTTGTAGGTCTTCCAGCAGTACACGATTGTGCCCGGATTGGTCGTTGAGTTGCTCCAGCAAGGAAACCAGTGAGCCTTGCTTCTCATCAACTCCCTTTTGAAGTAATCGAATCTGCTCTTGAAGCTGCAAGATATCGCTTTGCAGCCGGATGATTTCTTCTTTCGTGCCCGCCGAGAGGGACCCGACCAGAAAGCTTGCCGTCAGCAGAATCGGAAACCAAAGCTTCATTCGGTGCATTAGGATCCTCCAAACAAATAACTACGTTCCATTATAGCTTCGAGGATCCCGCCTCCGGTCGGCTCCCCCGGCGTGACCGCTCACTGAACCACGAAATGAGCCCGACGATTGAGTCGCCAAGCCGACTCATCGTGTCCGAGCGCAAACGGGCGTTCCTCGCCATAGGAAATGGTCTCTATCCGGTCGGGACTGATACCCAGCTGAACCAGGTAGTCTCGGGCGGCACGGGCGCGCCGGTCTCCCAGAGCCAGGTTATACTCCTCGGTTCCGCGCTCGTCACAATGGCCCTCGATGATGATGCGGGCGTTAGGATAGCGCCGAAACCACCGGCTGTTCTCCTCCAAGATCGCCTTCGCCTCATCAGTCAGCTCGGAGCTGTCATACGCGAAAAAGACCGGCCGAATCAGCCCTTCGTCAATGGCTTTCCGCAAGGCTTGGACGTCGCTCTCCTCGATCTCCCCCGTAGGTTCGCCCCGAATCACCGTCACCCGAGCGCTCGCTTGAGCTTCACCTCCCGGTCCGATAGCTCTTGCCGTGTAGGTAGTCGACTCGAGCGGTGTAACGGTTACGCTGCCACGAGAAGCAACGTTGCCGACGCCGTTGTCAATTACGACACTATCCGCGTTTTCCGCCTCCCACGTCAGCGTCGACTGTTCGCCCCGCCGAATCGTCGTGGGGGAAGCCGAAAGTTTGACCTCCGGTGCGGGGTGCGAGACTTCGGCCGGCGCTGTCGGAGCGGGTCTGGCCGTCGGCGCCTGCGCGACGGTTCTCGGCTTCTTCTTGCAGCCGGCCGGAGCAAGAATGCCCAATAGCAGAATCAGCAAGAACACAAGACGACGGGTTTGCTTCATGTAGGTCCTTCTCCTTGTCGACAACATTTTCGCCTCAGGGTTGGTCTGCCAATTGTAGAAGGTTGAGGGTCTCGAGGCCAGCCCTCACTGGAAAAACACTTGCAACGACTCTGTGGTGGGAAAACGCGTCTCTGGCATAGTGAGAAATTCTCTTTCATTTCAGCGGGAAGCGTTCGGATTGGTGGCAGCTTCCGTTTCCGGCTGAACCTGGTAGGGCATCCAGGCCGGACTCTCATTGGCTCCGTACGCCGTAACCTGTCTAAGGTTCTGTCCGTCTACGTTCATGATAAAGATCTGCTTACTACCGGTTCGTGTACTCTGAAACGCCACGTGCCTGCCGTCCGGAGACCAATGCGGACTCTCGTAGCTCCCAGTGCCGCGAGTCAACTGGTGAATCCGGCCGGTCGCCACCTCCACCAAGAAAACGTCGTGTTTCCACTGCTCGGGAGCCTGCCAGGAATACAGGATGAATCGGCCGTCCGGTGACCAATCCGGGCTGTCGCAGTGGCCCCCTTCGGTGATTAGACGCCGCACGTTGGAGCCGTCGGCGTCCATAACCCACACTTGCGGCGACCCGGTGCGGTCGGAAATGAAGGCGATTTGCCGTCCGGTGGGACTCCACGTGGGCGACGTGTCGATCCCCCGACTGTTCGTTATGTTTCTGAGACCCCGGCCCTGTAGATCACTGACGAAAATATCGATGTCCCGACCGGTTGCCGTGCGGGCGGAAAAGGCGATGCGACCGTCGCGCGAGACTGCGGGCGAGGCGGCGTAGTCTACAGGAAGGTTGAGCAATCGGGAGACTCCGTCTACCTCGGCCAATCCCAGACGCCATCGGTTTTCGTTACTGGGTTTCGTGGTAAAGACGATGGTCCGTCCGTCGTGCGCCCATTCGGGGAACTTGTTGATACCGCCGTTGAAAGTTACCTGCCGAGCGTTACCTCCGTCATAGTCCATAACCCAGAGTTCCTTGGAATCTCCGCGTTCTGAGACGAAGGCGATCCGGGTGGTGGCTACCCCCCGCGTGGCTCCGGCCGACAGCTCGTACACCACCTGATCGGCAAACTCGTGGGCAACCCGACGCACCAGCCCCGCTTCCGCGACCCGGTATCTCTTACCCAAGACCTGTTGACGTGTCTTGACGTCGTACGCGTAGGCTTCCACCACGACGGCCGTACTGTCGGCCTGGAGGTTGCCGAACACGACGAAATCGACGTCGAGGTTGGGTCCCTTCCATTCATCGAAATTGAGGTCTTGCGGCTGCCGCAATGGACGCAAAGGATAGAAACTCTTGGAAGGGATGGTGAAGAGAGCGGCGAAACGAAGGTCGTCTTGCAAGGCCTGGTTGAAGACCCCGAGTGCTTCCTGCGTCTCCTGCGTGGCGATAGTCCTGGCCTGAAAATCGACCACCGCCACGCGGGTGGGGGCAGGTTTGGGGAAGATGGTGGCCTCCGGCTCCTGGGCGAGAATCACCCAATGGAAGGCCTGGAAGACGCTAAAGACTACTAGCCCGGCTGTCTTGCTCATGACGTTCTCCATATGGCAAACCTTTGCATCCATTTACCCCACTGGCGGCATCTCCCGCTCATTCCTGGGGATACTCAAAAACCGCGCGAAAGCGGACACTTCGGTGTCGCAATTCCACGGGCAAAGGGGGCAGGGGATCGCTGGCTTGGATGGCCCGGAGCACCGCCAGATCCACCGCCGCCACACCGCTTGACTTCTCGAGCCGGACATCGGTAATCCTCCCGTTCGGCTGGACCACGAATGTGGCTTCGACCTGCACTTTTTCCATCCGCCCCAAAGAGGTCTGCAGCCAGTTCTGCCCCACCCGCTGTTCAACCTGACGGATGTACCAGCTCTCGATTTGACCCGCTTCGCCGGTCCCCGATCCGATGGCGAGGCCACGCCCACTGCCGAATCCCCCACCCGATCCGCCGCCTCCGCCTCGAGCACCCATACCGGGGTCGGATTCCCGAGGGATCAGCCCTGGCTTAGTTTGCTTCGGCTCTTTCTCTTCCCGAGGGGGTCTTCGCCGTGACGGAGCCGGCGGAGGAGTTTCCGGTTTCGGCTCCGGTAACTGACTGAACGTGTTCTCGGTCTCAGGTTCAGCCGTCTCTTTCTTCTCGACCGGGGGCGCCGATTCCGCCCGCGGAGTCACCGGAGGCTTGATCATCCCTGAGCCGCCGCCCAGATCCGCCGCCAGTCCGACCGAAATAAACTCTCCCCGACCCCCACCGGCGCCGCTTCCCAGTTCGAACTCCAGCGGCGACCAGAACCAGTCCAGTCCGAACGTAGCCACCGCCAGAACGACGACGTGCAAAGCCAGGGCCGCCACGAGAGCCGAGCGGTAGCCCCCATCCTGTACCTGACTCGAAAGCAGTCGGCTCATGGTTCGCGCACCTGACCGGGAGTACGGTAGGGCCGCGTCACGAGATTGATCCGCTCGAAGCCCGCCTGACGGACGGCGTCAACTACCGATACGATGGTCTTCCAGCGGACATCTTCGTCCGCCTGGAGAAAGATCGGCTCGGCCCCTTCGCCCACGTCCCGACGAAGCAAATCTCCCAGCTCTTCAAAGTGGATGAGCTGGGACCCGTAAAAGAGCAATTCCTCCCGACTGATGGTAATCACGGCCCGTTGCTCCGGATCGACGGCCTGCACGGTGCGGGTTTGCGGTAATTGGACCTCGATACCGGTCTGCAGGATGGGAGCCGTGACCATAAAGATGATCAGCAAGACCAAAACGACGTCCACGAGAGGCGTCACATTGATCTCCGACATCGTCGGCTGAGTGCCGCCAGTTCCCAAAGGCATGCTCATGCAAACCGCCCCTTATTCCCTATTGTCGCTCAATCCTATGGCTTCTGTGCGTCCAAAGAACGTACGGTACGGTCGGAACAAAACTCCCGGCCGACCTGCCGCGGCTATGATCTCCGGTACATACCTTGCGGCTATCCAAAGCTTCGCTCCACGAGGTTCATGAACTCCGCCGCAAAATCGTCCATTTCCGCGCCGAACTGCCGCAGACGGGCGATGAAGTGGTTGTATCCGATCACCGCAGGAACAGCCGCGAACAATCCGGCGGCCGTCGCCACCAAGGCTTCGGAGATGCCCGGTGCTACGGCCTGGATCGTCGTGGGACCACCCTCTCCCAGGCCGCGGAAGGCGTCGATGATCCCGATAACCGTGCCGAACAATCCGATAAATGGAGTCACCGCACCCGTAGTGCCCAACCAGTTCAACGATCGTTCGAGGCTGAGCATTTCCGCCATGGCCGCTTTTTGCAGAGTACGTTGCAAGGCGGGCAGACCCCGTAGGACCGCCTCTCGCTGTGCTTCCTCCGCAGCCGGCCCGTGGCCATTCACGGCCTCAACCCGCATCATCAGCTCCATGTAGCCGCGCCGGAAAATTCCCGCCAGAGGGGAATACGGAAAATTGTCACAAACCTTGTAGATCTCGGAAAGGCTCAAAGAGTTCTGAAAAGCTTCGTGAAACTCCGTCGACTGCTCCTCCACTTTCCGATACAAACGGTATTTCTGAACCATGATGGTCCAGGAAAAGATCGAAAACGCCGCCAGGACCAGCAGCACGAGCTGTGCCACCGGCCCGCTGTGCGTTACCAACGACCAGAAACCGCCGAAGTCTGCCGCCAACAACTGCAACGCCGTCACTCCCTTTTCTGGTGTACGAAACCGTGTGAACCAGGCCCTTTGCCCCGCTCTCGGGCGCGCCCCGTCCCTGACTCGGCCTAGCGTCCCGGGATCCTCGCACCAGGCCGTCAGCATGACCGGCCGTCCCCGATTGTACCCGAACCCCCTGATCGGTAGTATGTGCAGAGGCCCTGAACCTGTGCTCGCGGGGCCGGACTTCCCTATGTTGACCTATCTCAAAATCGAGAATTTCGCACTAATTGAACGGTTGGAGCTCGAATTTGGTCCGGGACTCAACCTCATCACCGGAGAGACCGGATCCGGCAAGTCCATCCTCGTCGACGCGGTGGAGCTCTTAGTCGGCGGACGCGCCTCCCAGGAGATGATCCGCCAAGGGGCCGACACAGCACGCCTCGAGGGTGTTTTCCAGGTTGGAGACAGCGTGCCGCTCCGAGAGGCGGCCGCCCGCCACGGTCTCGGTCCATGGGATCCGGACCAGTTGATTATTCGGCGTGAAATCAGCCGGACCTCGGGTAATCGTGTGTTCATCAACGATCGTCTTTGCACCTTGGCCGTGCTTTCCGAGATCGGGTCGGTTCTTGCCGACGTGCACGGGCAGCACAGCCAACAGCTTCTGCTGCAACCCTCACTGCACCTCGAGCTTCTCGATCGCTTCGGAGATTTGGAAGGGAAGCGCGGGACGGTGGCCGAAGCCTTTCACCGCTGGAGGCAGGTGCGGGATCGCCTGGACGGGATTCGGCGTTCCGAACGAGAGCGCCTGCAACGCATCGATTTGCTCCAGTTCCAGTGTCGCGAAGTCGACGAACTTCGGCTGAGTCCCGGTCTGGTAGAGAGCTTGGAAGAAGAGCGCCGTCTTTTGGCCAGTGCCGAACGCCGGTTGGAAGCCGCTCAAGCGGCTTGGTCGGAGCTGTACGAGAGCGATACGGCGGCGGTCGTGATTCTGGAGCGGGTCCGTCGGCTCGTGGAAGAGCTCGCCGGTCTCGACCCGCGTTGCCGTCAGGATGCGGAGGCTCTTGAGAACCTGAAGTACCAGATTGAAGAGGTGGCCTTTCACCTTCGAGAATATGCCGCCGGCCTTGAGTATGATCCGACCCAGCTCGAGCTTCTCGAAGAACGCTTAGACCGAATTGAAAGAATCCGCCGTAAGTACGCGGATTCCATAGAAGAACTGCTTAGCTTGCGGGCCGCGTGGGAGACTGAGCTCTCGCGCCTCGTGCATAGCGAAGAGGAAGCCGCGGAGCTTGAGGAACAGGTGGGAGACCTCGAGAAAGCATACTTTGACGCAGCACGGGCGCTGAGCTCGGCACGTCGCGAAGCGGCCCGCCGGTTAAGCGAGCTGGTGGAAGAGCAGCTGGGCGACCTGGCGATGGCGAAAGCGCGGTTCCAGGTGAGTTTCTCTGAAGCGCCGGAGCCGACTGAGCGTGGTCTGGACGAAGTGGAGTTTCGTTTTTCGGCCAATCCGGGGGAGGAGCCCCGCCCGCTGGTCCGTATCGCATCCGGGGGGGAACTGTCTCGCCTGGCACTGGCGGTCAAGGTACTCATTAGAGAAGGCGACGGCTCCCGCACGTTGGTTTTCGACGAGGTCGACGCCGGCATCGGGGGTCGCACGGCGTCCGCCCTGGCGGAAAAACTCGCCCGAGTGGCGGCCGGTCGTCAGGTTTTTTGCGTCACCCATCTGCCCCAGATCGCGGCCTACGCCCGCGAACATTTTCACGTGGGGAAAGAGATTCGAGAGGGCCGCACGGTGATCCAAGCTCGTCGCCTTTCGCTAGACGAACGCATCGAGGAACTGGCCCGCTTGCTGGCCGGAGAACGGCTCTCGGAGACCAGCCGTCGCCAGGCGCGCGAATTGTTGGAGGCCGCGCAGGCGGTTTGAGAATACCGACGGCGACGATGCCTCAACTTGTCTCGGAAGTGCCTACCGCTTTCTGCGCAAAAAAGACGTACTTCTTCGTAGTCGGGGTCCTCTCGAGCCGGGCGGCTCTCGTGTCGGCCATTGATCCCCGGACCTTTCCGGTAGAATAGATTGAGCATGTTGCGCACCTATTACATCGAAACCCATGGCTGCCAGATGAACGAGCACGACTCGGAGCGTGTGGCGGGGTTGCTGCACCAGCGGGGATTAGTCCAGGTTTTCGACCCGCGGGAAGCCGACCTGTTCTTGTTGAACACGTGTAGCGTGCGTGAGAAAGCCGTCCGGAAGGTTTACAGCCGTCTAGGGGAGCTGCGTGCTCGCAAACGCGAGAATCCTTCTCGCCGCATCGGCGTCCTCGGCTGCGTAGCGCAACAGGAGGGCAGGGAACTACTGCGGAGGGCGCCCCATGTGGACTTCGTTCTGGGTCCGCCGATGTACCATTCTCTGCCCGATTTGCTGGACGACCTCGTCTCGAATGCCCCTCCGCCGGCCGGCGCCGTATTTGCGGCGATCGACGCATCGAAGTTCCTGGAGGATACCGGTCCCGTTCGTCGGTGCAATCATTTCCGTGCGGGCGTGACCGTGATGGAGGGGTGTAACAGACGCTGCAGCTATTGCATCGTCCCTTTTACCCGAGGCATGGAACGCAATCGGCCGGCGGCGTCCATTCTCGAAGAGATCCGCCGCTTGGCCGACGAAGGCTACGTGGAGGTCCTGCTCCTGGGCCAGACGGTGAACGCCTACCGCGATCCCCAGCGTCGCGGCTATCGGTTTGCCGAGCTTCTCGCCGATGCGGCTCAAGTGCCGGGACTGCGCCGGATCCGCTTTACCTCGCCACATCCGAGATACTTCACACCGTCTTTGATTCAGGTGATTGCCGGGTACGAGAACATCTGCGGGCAAGTCCACTTGCCCTTACAGTCCGGTTCGTCCGCCATTCTTCGTCGCATGCACCGCCAATACGACCGGGAGTTCTACCTCGGGTTGATCGACCGGTTCCGTGCTTGCCGTCGGGAGATCGCCCTTTCCACCGACGTCATCGTGGGGTTCCCGGGGGAATCCGAACAAGACTTTGAGGCGACACTTGAAGTTGTCCGCTACGCCCGGTTTGAACAGATGTTCTCCTTCAAGTATTCGCCGCGTCCGCACACGCAGGCAGCCGCCTGGCACGATGATGTTCCGGAGGAAGAGAAGTCTCGCCGACTCGCCGCGCTTCAACAACTGCAGCGTGAAATTCAGCTGGAAATCCATAATGACAAGTACTTAGGGCGAACTTTCGAGATTTTGGTTGAAGGTCCGGCCAAGGACGGCCGACGCCTAAGCGGAAGGACGGAAAGCAACAAAGTCGTCAACTTTTCCGGTGACTCCTTACCCGGAGAGTTCAGCCGCGTAAGGATCACGGGGTACGGTGCCAACAGCCTGCTCGGCGAACCGTTGATTGATTGCCGGCTGGTGGAAACCGCCGGCGAGGAGGTGACATGGAGCGCGAGTTCCGAATTAAGGGCCTGATGATGGATCCCATGACCAACTCTCCCATCATCATTTTGCAAGATGTGGAGAAGTCGACCCTTTTGCCGATCTGGGTCGGCATTTTCGAAGCCAACGCCATCGCCTTGCAGATTGAGCGCGTCGACACGCCGCGTCCCATGACTCACGACCTCCTGAAGAACATCCTCCTGCAGTTTGAAGCCCAGGTGGAGAAGATTGTGGTTACCGAACTGCGCGACAACACCTTCTACGCGGTCATTCACCTGCGAAGCCACGGTGAAACCGTGCTTATCGACAGCCGTCCGAGTGACGCCATCGCCCTGGCTCTTCGCATGGACGCTCCCATTTACGTGACGGACGAAGTCATTCAAAGCAGCCGCAACATTGCGCTCGACAAAGAAAACCTTGATCCCGAGGAAGTGCGCAAGTGGCTGGAGAGCCTGCGACCGGAGGACCTGGGTAAGTACAAGATGTAGCCGTCGCTCTGCGTGCCGCGCCCGCGGTGTCTCACGGCCGTCTCCGGCTCAGGATTGCAATCTTCCACCGTCGCCGGTAAAACGGCTGTGGAACTGCCTGCCGTCCGTGTTGGTCTGGGCGTTTCACAGCCTGGGAGTCGCGTGGTACCAACCCGTCGGTTGTTAATCCAAAGCGCCACGCCGGGTGGCCCGATCCAAAAGAGGAGCTTGAATTGGGAACATTCCCAGAGAGTCTACTTAACATAATACTTCTTATGCGACGTTTTGCGTGGGGCGATCGGACTGCGGAATACCCGGAAAATACGTGTTTCGGGTGGCGGGGCTCTTCCCCGCCGACCGGCCTCTTACCACCCCAACGTGGACGCTTCGGCGGAAGGACCGGAGGCGGTGTTCCGAGCGGCAGGAAGACCGGGAGGTTGCCTCTTCGGCGGAACGACGCGCCTCCGGACGGGTTCGTCAGCGGAAGAGCCGGGGCAGCAGATCCCGCAGATAAACGCGCCAGTTCAGCCAGGTATGGCCACCCTCGCTGAGCTGGAACTCGTGGTCGATTCGGTACTTCCGAAAGAGCTCCGAGAGGGCCTGGGCCCCGGGGAGCGCGAAATCCGTCTTTCCGGCGGACAACGATAAAAGGCGAAGCGTGTCTGAGACGGGCGTTCGCTTGAGAAAGTCGGCGTGGATCTCCTCCCAGGCTTCAAGGTCGCGGGAGACGCCGGCGCTCCAAATGGCGACGTAGGCGAAGTGGTTGGGATGGGTGGCGAAGACTTCGAGGGTTTGGCCGCCGCCCATGGAAAGGCCGGCGAGGGCGCGATGGGATGGGTTGTCGACCACGCGGAAGTGTGCTTCCACATAAGGAATGACGTCGTGCATGAGCTCGTGGACGAACTTCTTCTGGGTCTCGGCCAGGGCTCGTCTGACTTCCTCGGAAGGCGTTTCTCCGGGCGCGGCTCGCGGCAAACCGGCGGGAAGAGGGATGCTCCCGTTGGGCATGACGATGAGCAAAGGCTGTGCCTTCCCCGCCGCGAGGAGATTGTCGAGAATGAAGCCGGCCCGGCCGATCGTGCTCCAGCCGGAATCGTCGTCACCGCCGCCGTGCAGGAGGTAAAGCACGGGGTACGAGGTTGTGGTTCCGTCATAGTCCGGGGGAGTGTAGACGTGCATGCGGCGGACGGTTCCCAAGGTCGAAGACGAGTACCAAATTCTTCGCACTTGCCCGTGCGGAACCGGAGCGACGGCCTGGAATTCCGCCTCCTCGCCGGGCAGGAAGAACATGTTCTCGACGCTGCGCACTCCCTGCTTGACCTCGGGGTTCTGCGGATCGAGCGTGCGGACGCCGTCGACCCACAGGGAGTAACTGTAATAATCGGGGCGCAAAGGGCCGACGGTGGCGGTCCAGACACCCTCGTCGTTCCGGCTTAGTCTTTCCACGGTCGTCCCTTCCATCCAGTCGCCTCGCAGGATGACTTCTTCGGCCTTGGGCGCCCAGATGCGGAAGGCGACGCGGCGGTCGGGCAGGACCTCGGGCGAGATCACCTGGGGTCCCCCGGGGATCTGAGCCCGCAGCGCCGAATGGGACGTTGCGAGGATACCCGCGGACATTGCAGTGAAAAGGATAACGGTTCTTGACCGGTTCATGGTGTACCTCCTCAACCTAATTTGATTGCGGTCTTCCGAATGGGGGGTGAGACGCCTGCCTGGAAAAGGCGGCAAGCCGAGTTCCCCGCTTTCGCGGCCGGCCGGGAACCCATTGGTGTAATGCCATGAAGTGTCCACAAGGTCCACGCTTGACGTGAACGGCCGGGCATGGCGTCACCCCGATCTATCCGGGCGAGGTCCTTCCCCGCCCGGTTACCGGACCAGCTGGAGAACGGTCGCTCCATAGGGCGGCAAGGAGATCTCTCCCGGTGTCTGGGTTTCGCCGAGGAGGGACTTGGCCTCCAGGGGCACCTGAACGGTGACCGGCTTTTCTAAGTGATTGATAAGAAAAAGCAGGCGCCTTCCCTCCCCTGAGCGTACCGAGATCTCCACCCCCGCCGGGGGGGTCATGACCGGCTGGATACCGGCGTCGGAGAGGAGAGCTCCGATCAGCCGGTCATAGAACGTCTCGTCGGGTACGATAGTGCCCACATACCAAGCCTTTCCGGACTCATACTGGTTCCGGGTGATCGCGGCATAGCTTTGGACAGGCCAGGAATCATAGACGGCAAGGGCCTCCGCCCCCTTCGGCTCAACCCAATCTGCATACAAGGAGGCCTCGAAATCCCCCTGTAGCGGCTCCTCGACTCGCAAGCGGTACCGCACCTTGTAGAGGGCCTCGTACTCCGGAATCTCGACACCCAAGACCTGACTCAATCGCCCGGGCAACGTCCGGTCGTAGGCCAGATTGGTGGCGTCTTTGACCCCGGTACGGATGTCGGCCAGCAGAACACCGCCCCGCCGCACGTAATCGGTCAGGCGGTCGGCGGTCTCGTCGGGCAGTATGTGCAGCGAGGAAGCGACGACCAGCCGGTAGCCGGACAAATCGGCGTCGGGCGGAACCATGTCCACGTTGACGCCGGCCCGCAAGAACGCGCGGTGATAGCGGCCGAGATTCGCTAAATACTGGTTTTCCGGGAAACCGGGCTGGATGCGCAGAGCCCACAGGCTGTCGTAGTCGTAGATCATGGCCACGGGAGCCTCCACCGTAGTTCCCCGCAAAGCGTCCTGCAGTTTGCGGAGGTCGCCGGCGGCGGCGGCCGCTTCGCGGTAACGTCGGCCCGGCTTGCCGTCGTGGCCCAACAGCCCGTGCCAGTACTGTTCCCGCCCGGCCGTGCAGGTTCTCCAGCGGAACCAGAGCATGCCGTCGGCTCCGTGGGCCACTTGTTGCATGGCGATTTGCCGAAGCTCTCCGGGGCGCAGGTTGCGGGAAAACGATCCCCATCCGAGAGGACCCGCCGATTGTTCCATGATCCAGAAATTGCGCGCCTTCAGACCGCGCATGACGTCGGCCGCCATGGCCGGACTGTAGGCGAAACCAGGCTCGTCCATGGTGGCAAAGACGGGGTAGTTGTCCCAGCTGACGAAGTCGAGATCCCGGGCCAGGTCGTAGTAGTCCATATCCTGGAAGAGCCCCATGAAGTTATGCGTAATGAAATGGTCGGGACAAACCTGCCGCAGGATGCGAACCTGATCGCCCTGAAACCTGACGTTCAGCCACGACGTAAAACGCATCCAATCGAGGCTCGCGCTGGGGTTGGCAATCGCCCACGTTCCCTCCCGGCTGTCGGGTATCGTGATCTCGTCCCATCGTTGCACGGTATGTCCCCAGAAGTGGGTACCCCAAGCCTGGTTAAGACGGTCGAGCGACCCGTACTTGGTCCGCAGCCAGTCTTGAAACGATTGCCGGCAGTGGTGGCAGCGACAGTCGGTACCGCCGAACTCATTGTCGGTCTGCCAACCGACGACGGCCGGGTGATTCCGGAAGTGCTCGGCCATAGCCCGCGTGATTCGCTCCGACAGAAGCCGATACGTGCCGTCTGAGAAGCAGTTGTTCTTGCGGCCGCCCCAGGTCGAACGGGTGCCGTCGGGCTTCATGGCGAGCGTTTCCGGGTACTTCCGCGCCACCCAGGCGGGCATGGAGGCCGTAGGAGTACCGAGGATTACCTTGATCTCGTGCTGTTGAGCCAGGTCAAGAAAACGATCCAGCCAGTCGAAGGTGAACCTTCCCTCCTCCGGTTCGAGCATGACCCAGGTGAATTCGGCCACGCGCACTACGTTGAACCCGGCCTCGTGCATCAGGCGGAGATCTTCGGCCCAGCGCTGCTCCGGCCAGTGCTCGGGATAATAATCGACGCCGATGTACATGGCGCCGTCTGGTGCGTAGAAATCCCTTGCAAGAGTAACCGGAGTCAAGCAAAATACTGCGGTCAGTAGCGCAAGTACAATAAAATACTTAAACTGATAGATACGAGACATGCTCACATCCTCCTGACAGACTTGAAGATTCCGTCGATCAAGTCGGCAATCCCGCGTTCCACGGACCTGCGAAACTCCCTAGGACGTAAGCGTATACGTCTTCCGGCGGAGTGTCCAGCCGACGCGTGCGGCGTGGCGAAGCCGCCGGACCGGAAGACGGCCGTCTCGGCCGTCAACGCAAACCGTGGGAAAATCGCCTCCCCGTAGTCGCAGGCGAGACGCCTGCGGTCCCCCTCCTTACGGCGAAGCCGCCGGACCGGAGGACGGCCGTCTCGGCCGTCAACGCAACCGCGGAAGAACCGCCTCCCTGCAGGCGCAGGCGAGACGCCTGCGGTCCCCCTCAGCCGTCACGATCGCCCTCAAGGACTGCGGGGTCGCGGCTCATGCCGGCTTCCAACCAGTCGACCACGCGGCGGATCTCCCCGGGCTCGGCCGACGATCCCAGGACCCGTAGGACCTCCAACCACCGTCCGTTCTTATCCAGCACCTCTTCGGCGGGCAAGTAGCCGTGCTCGTCGAGCCACGCTGCGAGTTTTGCGATCTTGGCGGAGCCGAAGCCTTTCACATCTCCCGCCTCCAGGCGCGCCAGCAGCATAGCGGCGTCTCCCCCATACTGCTCGGCGAGCTCGCAGACCGCGTCGAGAAAACGTTCGCTAACGGCTCGCGAAATCTGAATATCTCCCCGCGTGAGAGGCCGGCTGCGCCCTCTTCGCCGGGCTTCCGTCCACGTCCTCACGACGCGGCACCGGAGGCGGAGAGTCTCCCGCACGCGCTTGTCGGGAATCATCCGGGAAGCGTGCGGGCTTTCCAGCAACGTTTCCAGGGCTCCCACACGGCTGATGCGCCAGTCCTGCAGAGAACGATGCAGGAGCTCCAGGTCGTCCCGCAAGATGTGGAAAAGATGTGTGTCCTCCCAGCCGCTTTCGGGCAACACGGGGGGTACTCCGAGAAGCACAGCGTATTGCTCCGGAGACCTTCCAGCGGGCTCGGGGAGGGCCCCCCACTGCGGAACGGAATAGAGTGCGGGGTTCGGTTCGGTCGTCCGGAATCTCAGCACGGCCAAGTCGACAACGTGGGGAGATTGTCCGACCGCCTTCTCCCACATCGCCGCCTCTTCGCATCGAGCCGTCAGATAGAAAATCTGCCTTGCCTCCGAATCCACCAAGGACTGCAGACTGCGGGCCACCGCGGTAAAGCGCTCTACGTCGGTCGTCGTAAGGGCCTCGTCGAGAAACAGGGGCAGCGCTTCCCTACCCTGCTCCAGCCGGGAAATCCAGGCCAGGCGCACCGCCAAGAGCAGCTGCATGCGGGTGGCCGTGGAGAGTTCCCCGATGCGCCGCAGGGGCCGGCCGGGTTCCGCAGTCGCCGCCGCGATGAATTCCTCTTCACCCGGATCGAGGCGCAAATCGTAAGCATGATTCGTGAAGGTCGCGAAATAGTCACGGGCCGACCGCAGCACTCCGGGTTCGTGTTCGGTCTGGTATTGCCGTTCGACTTCGTCGAGGAGGAACTGGGCCGTTTCAGCGCGCAGGGCTTGCTCGAAGGCGTCTTCCAGGGCGGCCCGAGCGCGTTCCATCTCGCCTCCCGCCTGCTCCAGCTTCCGTTCCTTGCCGGCGTTCTCGAGCCGCTCCCTCAGTCTCGCCAATTCCTCCGAAGCTCGGCGGTATTCCTCGGAGGCCCGCCGGGCCTCCCCTAACGCGCGCTCGATCCAGGGTTGCCCTTCCCGTTCGGCCACTTCCAGTATTTCCGGTTCCGCTTCCAGGCTTTTGCGAAGTCCGTCCTCGTGTCCCTTGGTCTCATCCCGCTTGCGCTTCAGTTCCCGCCACTGCGGAAGTCGAAGGCACCGGTCCCGTAGTTCGCTTTCCTGTCCCTCTCCGAGCCCGGCACGGGCGAGCAGGGAGAGTTGCTCTTGCCGCTTGTCTGCCAGAGCTTGTTCCAGGCGCCGGAGTTCCGATGTGTTGCTGCGGACTTCGTGCTCCGCGTCTTCGGCCGCCTCCCGGCGTCTGGCGACGGTCTTTAGTGCAGCCTCGAGGCACGGGACGGAGCGATCTACGGGAGGTTCTCCCCACCGATCGATAAACGCCGCCAGCGCGTCGGTCAGGCTGGCGATCTCGGACTCGAGCCGCTGGATACTCCCCTCCTTTTTCTCCCGCTGTACGACAGCCTGCTGGTATTGCTTCACCAGTACATGAAACCTGGCAAAATCCAGAGTTTTCTCCGGGTCGACGCCCGTGCGTGCCCGCAATCGCCGGCAGGCGTCCCGGGCCGCGGCCTCCTCGGCGGCCAGCCGTTCCAGATCGGTTTGGGCTTGTCGGCGTTCGCGGTCGGCCAAAAGACCCTGCTCGAGCTGAAGTTCTTGTTCTTTCAGTTCCCGCCGACGCGCCTCGACTGCGGCACGGCTCCACTCTTCAGGACCGACGAGGCCGGTCGCCTTCCATTTCGTTACGGCGGCTTCCCGAGCGGACCGAAAGTACCACCACCAGACCCAGAAGGTTCCCAGCACTGCTGCGACGGCGCCGGCCGTAAGCCAAGGAGATCCGACAATTAGGCCCTCCACCAGTGCGACCGCCGAGCCCGCCAAGATGAGAGCCAAAGGAACCCGCACGAGCCGGTTTGACGAAATCTCTTCCGCCGTCGCCCAAGCCTGTAAAGCGTCGAGTCCGCTTCGAATTTGGTCGATTTCCTGCCGGCTGGGCCGTTCACCCACGCGTTCAGCCTTCCATTCCAGTTCGCGCTTCCGGCTGCACAACTCGTGAAGGCGCTCCGCCAGCTCGGCAGCCTCCTCCAAGACTTCGGGGCTCAGGTTAGGTGCCGTAGCAGCCTCCGCTCCCAGATCTCGGCAGGCTTGTTTATACTCTACGAGGGCCGCCAGAAGGTCTTCCTCCTCTTGTTCCCGGCGCTCTCGAAGTCGTTTCAGTTCGCCCAGCCGGTCGCGTTGGGCCTCGAGATCCTCTTCGCGGGGCCGCTCCGCCGCGAAGCCGCTCTGCTCGAGCCTGCCCAGAGCGTCCTGTAGAAGAGCCTCAGTCTTAAATCTCTCCTTCCGTAGCTGTTCTGTTTCTTCCCTCAGCCGTTCGAGGTGCTCCGGCTCGTCTCCCTGAAGCCGTTCCATGTGAGGGGGATACGCCGCCAGTTCGATGTCGAGGCGAACCCGCTCGTTCCGGGCGCGGAGGTACTCCAGGGCCCGTTCGAGACAGGGCAAACGACGCATGTGTTGCTCCAGGCGCTTTTGCTTGGCCTCCATCTCGGGCAACGCGGCCTCTTCCTGCTGCAGTGCCTGATACTCGCGCTGGACCTGGAAGTATGTCCGGCGCGCCCCCTCGAAGGCCCGCCTACAGCTGCGCCCCGCATGCTTGGTAACCGAGAAGGGAGCCTCCCTTCGGAGGGCCGCCAGGTCGAACCCTCCCTGCAACTGCCGGCGCACTTCCCGCAGGAATCGCCGGTCCTCGGCCTCGGCGGCCAGCAGGTGCTCCAGGTCGAGCCGGTAATAGAAAAATTCGTCGGGATCCGCTATCGGCGGCCTTTCCGCAAGGCGGCCGTCTCGGCGCCACGTGATGCTCCCTCCTTGGCGGCTCACCGACCAGGTGGACTCGGTGGTGGAAAACACGGCTTCAACATAAAGATCCGGCGGGTCGCCATTCTTGGGAACCTCCAACAAAAAACGCAAAGCCCGAACCAAGCTGCTCTTGCCCACCGCATTGGGTCCGACTAT
>JAPXNP010000014.1:0-19047 GCA_033811955.1 Acidobacteriota bacterium | reverse complement strand
TAGCCCGGCGGTTGAGTGGCCCGCTGGAGGCCCTGGCCAAGGGCTCCCAACAACTGGCCGCGGGCAACCTCGCGTTTCGCATTCCAACCCGGCAGGCATCCAATGAGTCCGATGAACTTCAGGTTGTCATTCACTCCTTCAACCGCATGGCAGACGAACTGCAGGAGAGTCGAGACCACCTTCAGGCCGCCAACGAAGAACTGCGTCGGACAAATCTTCACCTGGAGGAACGTCGCAAATACATTGAGACGATTCTCCAAAACATCGCCACCGGGGTTCTAACCTTCGACGACTGGGGTATTTTGCGTACGGTGAATGCCGCTGCCGCCGCGATGCTGCAGCGGCGCTCCGAGGATTTACTCGGACGGAATTGGAGAGAAGTGCTGCCGGAGGAACTCCGGCGCGACCTGGAGGAAATGCAGCGTCGTGCCCGGCTCTACGGTTCCTACCGACGGCCTCTCACCATTGAACGATCCGACGGCGTTATACACGTGGCCGCCACAATGACGGCTACGGCAAACGATAAAGGTCACGAGATGCTTCTGGTCCTCGACGACTTGACCGAGCTCATTCGCGCCGAGCGATTCGCTGCCTGGCAGGAAGTGGCTCGCCGGCTGGCTCATGAAATCAAAAATCCTTTGACTCCCATTCAGCTCTCTACCGAACGGATTCAGCGTCGCTTCCGCCGGCTTGAGACGCTGGTTCCCTACCATCCGGAAGTCTCCGCCTACGGCGAGGTACTGGCATCGGCGGCGCAAATCATCCATACCGAGACCCGGCTACTGAGAAACCTGTTGGCGGAGTTCTCACGGTTCGCCAGGCTTCCCATTTCGCAACCTCGCCCGATTCGCCTGCACGACATCATCGGTCGGTCACTGGACCGCTATCGCGACAGCCTGGCCGGTGTACGGTTGGAGTGCCGCCTGGATTCGGGCATTGATTGTATCGAAGGCGACCCGGAACAACTTCAGCGGGTCTTTTCAAATCTGCTTGACAACGCCTTGGATGCGCTTGCGGAAGAGCAAGAACGCCGATTGATCATCTCCACGGTTCTCCATAGCGATCGGAATACGGTCACGATTGAGGTTGCCGACAACGGCCCGGGTATTGCCGTAAGCGATCAAGAACAGCTCTTTCTGCCGTATTTTTCTACGAAGCGGAAGGGTACGGGGCTCGGTCTCGCCATTGTGCGTCAAATCGTCGGCGAACACCACGGCAACGTGAGAGCCGAACCGAACCGGCCCAGAGGGACCCGCATCATTATGGAGCTTCCGTTATCCTGGAAGAGTACCGATGAAGGCCAGACTGTTGGTCGTGGATGACGAGCCCAACGTACGGGCGTCACTGCAAGGCATTCTGAGCGACGAGGGGTTCCGCGTCGACACCGTCTCCAGCGGCGAGGAGTGTCTGAAAGCCATTGCCCGTAAACCTTACGACGTCGTCCTGCTGGACGTGTGGTTGCCGGGACGCGACGGCGTCGCGATTCTTGAAGAGCTCCAGCGTGTGGCACCTCAGGTTACGGTGGTAATGATTTCCGGGCACGGGTCGATCGAGACCGCCGTTCGAGCAACCAAGTTGGGGGCCTTCGATTTTATCGAGAAGCCGCTTTCGCTGGAAAAAGTTCTTCTGGTTTTGGAGCACGCCCTCGAGCAGCGACGCCTCGAGCAGGAGAACCTTCACCTGCAGGAGTTGTTGCGCCGGGAATCCGTCATGATCGGGGACTCGGTCCCAATGCAGGCGCTTCGCCAGCAGATTGCCTACGCAGCTCCCACCGACGGCCGAGTCCTGATCTATGGAGAAAATGGAACCGGTAAGGAACTGGTCGCCCGATTGCTCCATTTGCAAAGTCCGCGCCGGCATCAGCCGTTCGTGGAAGTAAACTGTGCCGCTATTCCCGAGGACCTCATCGAAGCGGAGCTGTTCGGCAGCGTAAAAGGTGCCTTCACGGGAGCGACAGAAACCCGTAAGGGAAAGTTCGAGCTGGCGGATGGTGGCACGTTGCTGCTCGACGAAGTGGGCGACATGAGTCTAAAGACGCAGGCCAAGGTCCTCCGCGTACTGGAGGAGCAACGTTTCTCCCCGGTCGGAAGCCAGGAGGTCGTGGAGGTGGATGCCCGTATCATTGCGGCCACCAATCAGAACCTGGATCGCAAGATCGAGGAAGGGAGCTTCCGTGAAGATCTCTACTACCGCTTGGCGGTAATCCCTTTTGAGGTTCCTCCTCTTCGAGATCGAACCGAGGATATTCCGCCTTTGGTTGAGTACTTTACCGGACTGTTTTGTCGGCGTTACGGTCGGCAAAGCAAGCACTTCGACCAAGACGCCATGGAGTGCCTGCAGCGCTACCAGTGGCCCGGCAACGTGAGAGAGCTGAAGAACTTAATCGAACGTCTCGTGATCATGTGTCCGCGCGACGAGATCGGAGTGACGGACTTGCCGGTCGAGTTACTTCGCGCCGAACCAAACTCGGGGATACCGCAGCCCGTCTCAGAGTGGCAACGCGCCCGAGAAACGTTCGAGCGAGAGTTTTTGCTGCGCAAGCTCAGGGAAAACGAGGGCAACATTTCCCGTACGGCACAAGCGATCGGTGTGGAGCGCAGCCACCTGCATCGCAAGCTCAGGAACTTGCACATTCAGGCCCGAGAACCAAAGTAAGGCTAAGAAGCTGGAAGTTGCCGGCAGGAATTCATGTCGTCTCTTCGCACTTTGACAGAACAGTACTTGGATTACCTCCGGTTGGTCAGAAACTACTCAGCCAACACGTTGAAAGCGTATCGTCGGGATCTGGAAGAGTTCAACAACTATCTCGCTCCCGATGAGTTCGGCGCCGACGGTCCCAGTCCGGAAGAAATCGATCACATCACCATCCGTGAGTTTCTGGGAGAGCTCTACCGTCGGGGCGACAGTCGCACATCGGTCATTCGGAAATTGGCGGCGATCCGATCCTTTTTCCGGTACTTGCACCGTGAAGGTCATGTCCAGGCAAATCCGGCCCGTCTGGTCCATACTCCACGGGCCGTCCGGCGTCATCCTAAAGTGCTTCAAGTGGAAGAGATAGAGAAGATCCTTCAGCTTCCGCCGGCTACTACCGAGCTTGGTTTGCGGGACCGTGCAATTCTCGAGCTTTTGTATGCATCCGGGATTCGCGTTGGGGAACTGGTCGATCTAAACCTCGAAGACTGTGCTCTTGATGAGCGTCTCGTGAAGGTGCGGGGAAAAGGTCGTCGAGAACGCATCGTCCCCTTCGGAGAACCGGCGAGGAACGCTTTGCAAGCATACCTCGGCGTGCGGGGAAATTTGCTCGCGAAAGCCCGCAACAGTGACGACCCGCGCGCCCTTTTCTTGAATTGCCGGGGGACTCGTCTGACGGCAAGGTCCGTGCAACGGTTGTTAGAAGGTTACTGCCGCCGGGCGGCCGGTGTCTTACAGGTCCATCCTCACGTGTTCCGGCACTCGTTTGCAACCCACCTCCTCAACCGAGGGGCGGATCTTCGGCTTATCCAGGAATTGCTGGGGCACGCTCGACTTGCTACAACTCAGCGTTACACGCACTTGGCTACGGATGAACTGCTGCGAACATACCGCCGCTCCCACCCCCGAGCGAGCCGAGATGCTAAGGAGGGAAAACGGCCTTCCTCGGCGTCTACCACCGATAAGGAGTAGAATTCACTCGCGAAATAGTCCCGGCCGGCCGGACTTTTCTGGCGCAGACGCCCCGAATTTGGTAAAGTAAGGATCTCTCGGGAGGCGGAGTGCCTCGTTCCGGGATCCACAGGATTTGAGGCCGAACCGGTCAGCACCGTGAGCCGTATCGCTAAGACTTGGTCCGAAGGTGGCCGGATTGACCGGGTGGTGAATTGCGGATTTTGACAAAGAGATCGATTAGCTATGCTGACGAAGGAAAGAAAGAGCGAGATCATGAACCAGTTCCGCCAGCACGAGAGCGACACCGGCTCCCCCGAGGTGCAGATTGCTCTTCTTAGTGAGCGGATCAGCGAACTGACCGAGCATTTGAAGGTCCACAAGAAGGATTTCCATTCTCGGAGGGGTTTGCTGAAACTGGTGGGACATCGGAGAAGATTGTTGGAGTACCTGAAAAGGCGGGATTTCAACCGCTACAAAGACACTATCGAACGTTTGGGCCTCCGAAAATAGCCGAGCGCCGGAGTAACCCGGTGACCAGGTTGAGCAGTACTGGCATGTAACGTGGAAAACGCTTCAGCTTGTAGCGATCCTTACCTGTCCCGCTATACCCCTTCTCCCTTTATGATCATGGCTGTTTTTGCCCGCCCTTGTCCGGTGGGGCCGAGTTGGAATCCGACCCTCAATTCGGTCTTGGAGCTTGGTCCTCATGTTCGGAGGTAAGAAATGGACGTAAAGAAGGTTGTCATCAATGTAGGAGGGCGAGAGCTCTCTATCGAAACCGGCCGGTTGGCGAAACAGGCTCACGGATCCGCCTACGTGCAGTGCGGTGACTCCGTGGTGCTGGTAACCGCATGCGCCGACCGCAATCCCAAGGCGGACGTGGACTTTTTACCCCTCACGGTGGATTATCGGGAGTACACGTACGCCGCCGGAAAGATTCCCGGAGGGTTCTTCAAGCGGGAGGGCCGACCCACGGAACGGGAGATCTTGGTCTGCAGGCTGATTGACCGGCCGTTACGGCCGCTGTTCCCGGAACACTATCACCAAGAGACACAGATCATAGCAGTCGTATTGTCCGCAGAGCCCGATATCAATCCCGACGTTCTGGCCATCAATGGAGCTTCGGCGGCACTGTATATTTCCGAGATTCCCTTTACGACGCCGGTGGCGGCGGTTCGCGTCGGATTGGTGGACGGAGAGTTCGTTTTGAATCCTTCGCTCCACCAAATGGAGACAAGCCTCCTGGACCTTGTGGTCGTGGGTACGCGGGAAGCCGTCGTGATGGTGGAAGCCGGCGCTCAGGAGGCGTCCGAGGAAGAAATTCTCAGAGCCTTGGATCTCGCACATGCGGGCATCCAAAACATCATAGACGGAATCGAGACGTTGGCTCGTGAGGTAGGGAAGACCAAGTGGCAGGTACCTGAGTTGGTGATTGATCCCGATGTGATACGGGTGGTCGAGGAGAAAGCTCCACCTCTTATCGAAGAAGCTCTTTCTATTCCCGAGAAGACTGCCAGCTATCAGCGCATGGACGAGCACCGGCAAGCCGTGATCGATCTTTTTCCGGCTGAGAACGAGGAGCAGAGACGACAAGCAGGATGGGTGTTCGACCGCTTGAAGGAGCGCCTGTTCCGATCGACTCTTCTGGAGAAGGGCATTCGACCGGATCGCAGAGCTTTCGATGAAATCCGCTCGATCTCCGGAGAAGTCGGCATGCTTCCTCGGACCCACGGGTCGGCTCTTTTCACGCGTGGAGAGACCCAGGCCCTGGTAACGGTTACTCTTGGAACCGGGGAGGACGTTCAGCGTCTCGACGACCTGATGGGAGAATCTTCCAAGCGGTTTATGCTGCACTACAACTTTCCTCCCTTCTCGGTGGGTGAAGTCCGTTTCTTGCGGGGTCCCAGTCGTCGGGAAATCGGCCACGGAGCGCTGGCTGAGCGCGCGATTCATCCAATTCTACCTTCCGAGGAAGAGTTCCCGTATACGATTCGAATCGTTTCGGACATTCTCGAATCGAACGGTTCTTCCTCCATGGCCTCGGTTTGCGGAGGAATTATGGCCTTGCAAGATGCAGGCGTTCCGATCCGCAGACCTGTCGCCGGAATCGCCATGGGCTTGGTCAAGGAGGGGGAGCGTTACGTCATTCTTTCAGACATCGCCGGGTTTGAGGATCATTACGGCGATATGGATTTCAAAGTGGCGGGGACGGAAAAAGGCGTCACCGCTCTTCAGATGGACATCAAGATCACCGGTGTGACGCGGGAGATCATGGAGCAGGCTCTGGAACAGGCAAGGCGGGGACGCTTGTTTATCCTGCAGAAAATGGCGGAAATCATTCCCGAGTCGCGACCCGCGTTGTCGAAGTACGCTCCCCAGCTTTTCACCATCACGATTCCTGTCGAGAAGATCGGAGCCGTTATCGGCCCGGGAGGTAAGGTCATCCGGGCCATCGTAGAAGAGACGGGAACAAAGATCGACATCGAAGACGACGGTAAGGTCCGGATCGCCGCCACGGACCAGGCTTCCGCCGAAAAGGCCATCGCGCGGATCGAGGCCCTTACGGCAATCCCACAGACCGGCAAGACTTACCTGGGGAAGGTCGTCAAGGTGGTGGATTTCGGGGCCTTCGTAGAAATCTTACCGGGGACGGAGGGCTTGCTTCATATCTCCGAGATGGCTGAACATCGCATCCAAGACATTCGCCAAGAGGTGCACGTTGGTGATCAGATTTTGGTTAAGGTGCTGGAGATCGATCCCAGCAACAAGATCCGCTTGAGCCGTCGGGCGGTCCTGCGGGACGAATCCGGCGAGGATTCGGTCGGTTCCAGTCCGCGCGGTGGATCCTCCAGCCGGGACACCCGTCCTGAAGGTCGGGAGAGAAGCCGAGATCGTTCCCGCAAGCCAAGGCCCCGCCAGGATCGACGTGGACGAGAACATGATTCCCGCAGACCTGCGCAAAGCTCTGATTGAGTTTCGTGAAGGCAGGCTGGCCCTCGAAGAGCTGGAAGCCTTTCTAGCACGCTTCCCGGTTGAGGACCTCGGGTTTGCGTGCGTGGACCACCATCGCGCTCTGCGACAAGGCTTCCCGGAGGTCGTCTTTGGCCAGGGAAAGTCGCCGGAGCAGATCACCCGCATTGCTCTGGCGCTGCTGCAGGCGAATCCTAACATCTTGATCACCCGCGCCGGGCGGGAGGCTTACGAGCAACTTACCGCCGACGTGCCCGACGCCGTCTACCACCCGTTGAGCCGCTGCATCAGCGTTGTGCGCCGGCCTTGCACCGGCGGAGTCGGCCCGATCGGGGTGGCTTGTGCCGGTACCACCGACATTCCTGTGGCGGAGGAAGCGGTCGTTACGGCACAGGTGATGGGCAATGAGGTCCGAACTTGGTTCGACGTTGGAGTCGCCGGCCTCCATCGGGTTCTTCTCCACTTGAACGAGTTGCGTAGCTGCTCGGTCGTTGTCGTGGTCGCCGGAATGGAAGGAGCCCTGCCCAGCGTGGTGGGAGGGTTGGTTGCCGTTCCGGTGATCGCAGTACCCACCAGCGTCGGCTACGGCGCTTCATTCCATGGCTTGGCGGCTTTGCTCGGGATGTTGAACAGCTGCGCTTCCAATGTCACGGTGGTCAACATCGACAACGGCTTTGGTGCCGGTTATGTGGCCAGTTTGATCAACCGCCGGCCTGAGACGAAAGCGTCTTCCGGAGAGCACCGCTCGGCGAGTGAGTAACGCTTCGACGGGTGGGAGTCACGGCATGGACAATCTCTCTTTGGAAATGCTGGACTTCTTCGGCGTTCTCGACCTGGTGGCAGCCTATGCACGTACTCCCCAGGGTCGCTCTCGCCTAAAGGACCTACGCCCCACGACAGACGCCGGCGAGCTGACGGAACGTTACCACCAAATCCGCGAGGCGTCTGTCGTGCTTGCGGAGGACGGACTTTCCTTTGATCTGCCTGAACCTTGGGAAATGCTCGACCAGCTGCGTGATTCCGCAGCCTCCTTGTCGCCCGAAGCTTTACTGACCGTCCAGACGTACCTCGATTTTGGTGAGCGTGTCCGGCAGGCGATCCATCCAGAACGGTATCCTCACCTTGGCGTTCTCATCGGCCGGTTGCCCCTCCCGTCGCCACTGGCGGCCCGGATTGGGACGGTGCTCGATCCCCAGGGGAGGGTGAGGGAAACGGCTCATCCCGACCTTCCCCGACTCCGGCGGCGATTGGAGAGAGCAAAGGGGGAAATCCACACCCTGCTCCAGGGTGTGCTGGAAGGAAGACTGCGTCACTGTCTGATCGATCAACCCTACATTACTCAGAGGGCGGGACGTTACGTGGTTCCGGTCAAGATTGAACACCAAAAGGAGATTCCCGGCCTCGTTCAAGGAGTGAGTTCCTCCGGAGCAACTGTTTTTCTGGAACCATTGGCGGCGATCGAGCTGAACAATGAGCTGATTTACTGTCAGGAGCAAGAGAACGCGATCATACAACAGCTTCTGCTGGAGCTCAGTCTTGAGGCTCGCCGCCAACAACCCCTCATCCAAGGGGTGGTCGACCTTAGCGCCCATTTGGACGCCTTGTCGAGCTGTCTACTATATGGGGACACCTACGACTGTACCTTGCTCGAGCCTCGATCCGATCCGGATCAGGCTTTCGTGTTGTACCAGGCACGACATCCTCTACTACAAGCAAAGTTGGGCCGTTCCAAGGTAGTGCCGATCGACATTCGGTTGGACGCAGGGACCCGGGCTCTTGTCGTTAGCGGACCGAATGCCGGGGGTAAGACTGCGGCCTTGAAAACGGCGGGCCTGCTGGCCTGCCTCGCCCACGCCGCTGTTCCCGTACCGGCCGCACAGGGTGAACTCCCTTTGCTGGCAGGGGTTTTTGCAGACATCGGGGATCTTCAGTCCATCACCGAGCAAGTCAGCACCTTTTCCTCTCATGTGCGCCGACTCCAACAGGTTCTTGACTCTGCACCGATACCCAGCTTGGTTTTAGTGGACGAGCCCGGCAGAGGAACCGATCCGGCTCACGGGGCGGCTCTTGCTCTGGCCTTTTTGGAGGCCCTGTTGGCTCGCAAGCACTTCTTGCTGGTCACAACACACCACCGCAGAATTAAGGTCTGGGCGGGACAAAGGAGGGGGGTGACCAACGCGGCGGTTTTGCTGGATTCCTCTTCTTCTCGCCCGACATACCAGCTGCATTACGGCGTAAGCGCAGACTCCAGCGGATTTGAAATTGCCCGTCAGCTGGACGTCGACCAAGGGATTCTGAATCGGGCCCAGGAGCTGCTGGAACCTCAGGAGAGGGAGATCGAACTCTTTCTTAGGGAGCTCCGCGAGAAGTCTGCCGAACTGGCTGAACAGGCGGCACACTACCGGCGCCTTCAGCAAACGTTGGAGGAGGAGAAGCAACAGTTAGACCGGAGGGAACAGGAGTGGATCCGAGAAGCCGAACGCCGACTCGACCATCTTTTAAAGAACCTGGAAAGGGAGTACGGGAGGCAGGCGGAAGCCCTGTTTGATCGCCTTCAACACCGACTGGAAAGCGAGGAGCGGCGACGGCAGGTGCGGATGGAACTACATCAGCGAAGAGCGCAGTTGCGACAGCGCCTGCGGCGAGAGGTCGTTGAGGCATTGCCTGGACGATCCGAAGGCGAGCCCGCAGTCGACGCCGGCCCGATCTCCATCGGGGACGAGGCGATCCATCAGGCCCTGGGTGCGCGGGGCCGAGTGATCGGCTTCGACCAAGACTGGGCGATCTTGGAGGGCGGCGGCAAAAGATGGCGTGTCAAGCGCTTGGAGTTGCGTAAGATTGAGCGCACTTCGGTGGTGGAGCACCCTACGCCGGGAGTGTCAGCCCACATCGTTAAGGATACCGAACCTCAGCTTAACTTGGTGGGGAAGACGCTAACTGAAGCGGCTGATCTGCTGGACAAGTTCGTCGACCGCGCCTTTCTTTCGGGCCTGGACGAAATCGAGATTATTCATGGATTCGGGACGGGGCGGCTGAAGGCGTTCGTGGAGTCGTTTCTGTCGAAACATACCCATGTAGAATCGTGTTCGGTGGAAGGCGGAACGACCAGAGCGCGCCTTAAGCAGTGACCCATCGGAGGAATTGAACGCCGTGAAGTTCGATCAGGCTCTTCTCGAGCGCATCCGTGCCTCCGCAAACATCGTGGACATCGTGGGAGGTTACGTGCAGCTGCGCCGTCAGGGGCACAATTGGGTTGCCCTCTGTCCCTTTCACCGCGAGAAAACTCCCTCTTTCAACGTCAGCGAGACCCGGCAGCTGTTTAAGTGCTTCGGATGCGGGGTTGGCGGGGATGTTTTTTCTTTCATCGAGCAAATCGAAAGGGTCGGATTTTCTGAAGCGGTAAAGATCGTGGCGGACCGGGCCGGCATCCGGCTCCCGGCCGGCGGCACGCAGCCGGCGCAAGCTCAGCTGACAGTCCTTCGACAGATTGTGGAACAAGCGGCAGCTTTTTTTCGCAGCCAGCTGGAAGCTTCCGAGTCCGCTCAAAGCTACCTTTCCCAGAGGGGCATAACGGCTGAAACCATCACTCACTTCGGTCTGGGATACGCTCCCCCCGGGAACCGCCTGCTGGCTTACTTTTCCGGGTCGGGAGTGCGCCCTGAACAGCTGGAAGCCTGCGGCCTGGTAGCACGTCGAGACCAAGGAGGGTGGTACGACAAGTTCCGGGACCGCATCATGATGCCTATCGCGGACCCGAGCGGTCGCATCGTAGCTTTCGGCGGGCGTTTAATGGGGGACGGACAGCCTAAGTACCTCAACTCCCCTGAAACACCGCTATTTCATAAGGGTTCTCTTCTTTTCGGCCTTTCGGCCACCCGGGATGAAATCCGGCGGAGCCGCTTCGCGATCTTGGTTGAAGGCTACTTCGACGCTCTGGTTCCGTATCAGTACGGAATCCGTAACATCGTGGCCTGCCTGGGCACGAGCTTGACGGAAGATCAGGCTCGCCTATTGGCCCGATACTGTCAAAAGGTCGTAATCAACTTCGACCCAGACAGCGCCGGTGTTAACGCCGCTTTGAGGGCTGTCGAGATTTTTCTGAAACAGGACTTCGAGGTTAGTGTCCTGCGTTTACCGGAACGCGAGGATCCCGATTCGTTTCTTCGCAAACAAGGCGCGGAAGCTTACCGGGAGGCTTTGCGCCAAAGCTTGCCTTGGTTCGATTTCGTTCTCGAACATTTGCTGGCCGGCAAGGCTAAACCCCTGACTCCCGCCTCCAAGCAGGAGGTCGTCGACCGGATTCTCCCGTTTTTGGCGTCTGTTCCTGGGCGGATTGAGCGGGCGGAGTGGGCCGCTCACCTGGCCGCGCGGCTTGCCATCCCGGAAAGCCTGATCATAGGCGAGCTGCGACGGACCACCGGTTTGAGGTCGCGAGGCGACAAGCTGGAGGCGACCGACGCTTCGGGTACCGTCCAAGAAGCCGAATCTGTTGTGACACTGCAGGATGTAACGTTGGCGGAAAAGACGTTGCTTGCGGGACTGTTAGACGATGCTCTTCGGCCTTGGACGCTCCGGCAGGTGGAGCCTAGTTTGGTGGAGGGTCTGTCGACCGAGCCTGTTTTTGTTGCTTGGAAAGCGGCGGCCGAGTGCGACGAGCCGATTGATCTGTTCTCCGTCCGGCGAAGACTCTCCCCCGCCGCCGCCGATCTACTGGATCGCCTTGCCGTGGAAACCGAAGGCTCCGCCGTAGGCGAAGAAGAGATTCGAGGCAGTCTCGAATCTCTTCGAGATCTTCAACTCAGGCGACTGAGCCGGCGAATCCGGCAGCAGATTATCCAGGAGGAGAGGGCCGACGGCGACCAAGAACGGCTGAGGGAATTATTGCGTCGCCAAGCCGAACTGGAAAGGCTTAAGAAACGTTAAGGGGATTGATCGCGTCTTATATGTGAGAGGGCATCCCTGCCAACGGGGAGGCCGCCGAATTTTGTATAATTCTTGCTCTACGTTCTATGGACCGGGATAACGACGATTTGCTCTCCGAATTCGAAGACAAGTACGAAGGTCTGCGGGAGTTGCTGACCGCCGGGCAGGAAAAGGGCTATCTGCTCTATGACGAGGTCAACGACTTATTGCCCGACAACCTCGATTCCGCCGACGATCTCGACACCATCTTTTCGTTTTTCGGCGACGCCGGTATCGAGCTCGTTGACTCGGAGGAAGATTTCGGCGGCATCAAGAAGGGGGCGATGATCACTCGGCAAGGGGCCGAGGCGGAGGAAATTGAGGCGGCGCAGGAGGACGAACTTGAGAAGACCAACGATCCCGTTCGCATGTACCTCCGTGAGATGGGCACGGTCCCGCTCCTAACCCGCGAAGGGGAAGTCGAGATAGCTAAGCGTATCGAACGGGGAAAGAATACCGTCTTAAAAGCTCTCTCCCGTTGCCCCGTCGCGTTCGCGGAGTTACGTAGGTACCGCAAACGATTGGAGAACCCCGAGTTCCACATTAAGAACTTCGTCAACCTGCCCGACGAGGAGGCGACGGAGAGGGTTCTGGCGAACCGGCGCAAAGAGTTGCTGGCCAGTCTCGACAAGATCGCAGAGTACGAAGAAGAGATCCGCCGGCTGCGGAGTCAACTGGCTAAGGCTCGGAAGGGTTCTCAACAACAGAAGACACTTCTGAACCGGTTGGCCCGATACCGGATTCCGGTTGCTCGACTTGTCCGAGAACTCGACTTAACCGAAGAAGTCATTGAACAGCTTGTCAGCCAGATCAAACAGGTGGTTGAGCGCATTCTCACGTTGGAGCGTGAAGAACGGCGGTTGAAGGAATTGCAGGAAGGTCCTCTCAAGTTGGAGGAGTCAAAGAAGATCCGTTTACGAATCCGGGAAATTCAGAAGGAGCTGAGGGACATCGAGGAAGAAACCATGTCCTCCGTGGCCGAACTGAAGCGAACTTTGGCAAGCATCAAGCAAGGTGAGCTGGAAGCGGACATTGCCAAGAAAGAGCTGGTGGAGGCCAACCTGCGTCTGGTCGTTTCGATCGCCAAGAAGTACACCAACCGCGGGCTGCAGTTCCTGGACCTAATCCAGGAAGGGAACATCGGCTTGATGAAGGCGGTTGACAAATTCGAGTACAAACGGGGTTACAAGTTTTCCACCTACGCGACCTGGTGGATTCGTCAAGCGATCACCCGAGCCATCGCCGATCAGGCCCGTACCATTCGCATTCCGGTGCACATGATTGAAACGATCAACAAGCTCATTCGTACGTCCCGGGCGTTGGTGCAGGAGCTGGGCCGCGAGCCGACGGCTGAGGAAATCGGCGCAAAGATGGATATACCGGCCAGCAAGGTTCGGAAGATTCTGAAAATCGCCCAAGAACCGATCTCGTTGGAGACACCCATCGGCGAAGAGGAGGATAGCCATCTGGGAGATTTCATCGAAGATCGGGGCGTTGTGTCGCCCGCGGAAGCTGTGCTGAACCTCAATTTGAAGCAGCAAACAGCCGAGGTTCTTCGCAGTCTGACACCTCGCGAGGAACAGGTAATCCGTCTGCGTTTCGGGATTGGCGACGGGAGCGAGCACACGCTCGAAGAAGTTGGTCAGCGATTTTCGGTGACGCGGGAAAGGATTCGGCAGATTGAGGCCAAGGCGCTGCGCAAATTGCGGCATCCGTCCCGCAGCAGAAAATTGAAGGCCTTCCTTGAAGCAGACGGCAAGGAAGGAAACTTGTTATGAGGATCAAGAGAAGAGGGGGTGAGCAGCACCCCCTCTTCCTTTTTCTATGGCATTCGATCCTGACAAGCCCGGACGGGAGGGCCCATAGCTCAGTCGGTTAGAGCATCTGACTCATAATCAGACGGCCGCAGGTTCGAGTCCTGCTGGGCCCACCAATCAAGCCTGGGCTGCAGAGACGGCACTATTGCGATGGAAACAACCGAACAGGCACAGTATTTGACGAATCTAGTCAAGCTCCAGAACCTTCTTGCTCAGGCTCAGGCCCTGCGTACCCAGATTGAAACTGCTCCGATCGAGGCGGAGGCGCAGGAACAGCAGCTTGCCGAGATGCAAGAGCAGATCGATAAAGTCGAGGAGAGCTTGGCCCAGGCACATAAGCGAAGGCGTAGCCTTGAAGCAGAGATTGAGACGTTGAGAACGAAGCTTTCCCATCTCAAGGACCAGCTGATGGAGGTCAAGACCAATACCGAATACCATGCGATGCAGCACGAAATCAGCTACGTACAGAGCCGGATCTCCGAGAAAGAGGATGAAATCCTGGAGCAGATGATCGCGGCTGAGGAGATTGAGCAGGAGTTGGCCGGACGGCGTGAAGAGCTTTCAAGGCGTAAGGAGGAAATGGAAAGCCGGAGGCGAGAACTGACGGCCTTCCTCGACAGTTCCGACCACCTGCTGCAAAATCTCCAAGAGGAGATCGCCTCTTTGGAGACCTCACTCCCGCCGGATTTGCTTGAAACATTTCGCCGGATTGCGACTGTGCGAAACGGAGTCGCTTTGGCGCCCGTAGTAGACCAATCTTGCCAGGCCTGCCATGTTCGTTTACGCCCGCAGCTCGTAGCGCAGTTGAAGACATCGCAAGAGATCCTTTACTGCGAGAACTGCCATCGCATTCTGTACTATTCCGGATCAAAATCGAACTAGACGATGGTACGGTCCTTCCTCCGGCAATTTTACCTGGCGGTCACAGACTTCCGCTTTTACCTGGAAGCCTTTCAGCAAACCTGGCGTCGTACTCTCGGATTTTTGATTTTCTTAGCCGTCGGCGTGGCTGGAGTGGTGACAGCTCTGGAAGCCTTACGGCTCTTCCCCGAGCTGGACGCCTTCGGTTCCTGGGGAAAGAATCACCTACCCGCTTTCAAAGTGGTCGACGGCCGCCTTTGGCTAGAGAGAACAGGACCGATCTTCTTGCAATACGGAAGCAATCCGGGGTGGATTTTCTTCCTGAGCGATAGTGACGTACCGGAAACGGAACTGCCCATCGGCGCTCCCGCAGTCCTCTTGTTGCCCGAAGAGATTGTCATCCGTTTCAGCGACACCGAGCGCACTCACAGTTGGGCTCAAGTCGGTGACTTTACATTCACTCCTCCAGATTTCGACAGCTACCTCTCTTACGTTAAGTGGCTCTTTGTCCCGCTGGTGTACTCGTTTCTTTTGGTCTTTCAAGTTTTCGCTAAGCTGTTTACGGCAATTCTGCTCACCCCCGTTTCGCTGTGGACTTCGGTCGCTCTAGGAGTACGAATCCCGGTTCGCTGGGGCTTCAACATTGCCGCTTACAGCCTGGCTCCGGCTGTCACTATCGACCTGGGTGTTAGAATGACCAGAGTCGAGATCGCATACTTTGATTGGATTTACCTTGGAGTCGCAGTTCTCTACACGGTCATGGCGACAAGGCGGTGTATCTTTCCGGAAGGGTAGCCGAGGGGCGTCATCTCTTCTTCGATCGCTATGTCGCTTCGCAGGTTTCGGAATAATCCTTGGGCTTTCGGCCGAATGGGCGAATCCCGAGGGTCTCCGGGAGCAGCCTCGGTCGGAGGATCAAAAGCCGACTTTTCGCTCGTCGGTAACCGTTGTTTCGGTTCCTTGCGTGGTGGAGGGGCCGCAGGGATTTGTCGACAATCTGGCGGTCGGCGATTTTCAGGTTTTCGAAAACGGTGAACCTCGCCCGATTGAGTATTTCATCTTCGAAGGGGGGGAGGAATCCCGCCCTATGAATCTCGTTCTGTTGCTCGACACGAGTGGCAGCGTCAAGGGTGAGCTGAACTTCGAACAGGAGGCCGCCACCACCTTCCTGCGGAATGTGCTTCGCCCGGAAACCGACATGGCGGCGGTGGTCCAGTTTGACAGTGAACTCTACCTGGTACAGGACTTTACATTCGACCTACAACGACTCGAAGATGCCGTTTGGACGGCCCGGGCCGGCGGAGCGACGAAGTTGTATGACGCCGTTTGGGTGGCGGTGGAAGACTTGCTGCGTCACGAAGTCGGTAGGCGAGTAATCGTCGTGCTGAGCGACGGTGACGACACTTCCAGTTCAGTATCCTCCGATGCTGCAATCCGTAAGGCCCAGGAATACGACGTGATCATCTTCGGTATCGGCGTCCGTGGCCGAGGGTTCCGCAGCAATTTTGGAAAACTCAAGGAGTTTGCTCGCGAGACAGGCGGTTTGTTTTTCAATCCGCGCAACCGACTTGACCAACTCACAGAAGCTTTCACCGCCCTACATTCGGCCTTGCGTCACCAGTACACGCTGGGTTATCGCTCATCCCCGGCAAACGGTGACTCAGACTACCGCCGAATTGAGGTTAAACTGAAAAGGAAAGACTTGAAGGGTCATTGCCGGCAAGGCTATTATCCGCAAGGGGTCACTGATGGGGGTTGATAACGACCGACCTTTAGAAGACTTGTTACCCTTGGAGTTGCGTCTTTTGATCTTGCAAGCCGAGCTCGAACGACTGGAATCTGACGCCCGGTGGGTCGAGGAACGCAAACAACAGGTCGAGTCCGAGCTGGCCGGCTGCCGGGAGGCACTTAACCGTAGGCAGCGGAGAAGCTTACTTCGTAGGATTAAGTAGGCTCCGTACGGTCGCGTATCCGTCGGCTTTCGTGAGGAGTGCTCCTCGGGTGCAGCATACTAGGGCGGCCAGCAAGGAAGCGGCTCGACCAATGCAGGGCAGGGGCAGACCTCGGACTAGACCGTAAGCAAGAGCGGCGGTGTAAGCATCCCCCGCACCTACCGAGTCCGCAAACTTCGCTACCTCTATGGCTGGGATCTCCCAAATGTCTTCTTTGCTAACCAGGACTGACCCTGCGCAGCCTCGCGTTAAAGCAATTCCTTCCAGATGGTGGCGCCGAACCCGTTCCACCAGCGGCTCGAAGGAGTCGAAGGTATCCAACCAGCCCAGCAGCTCAGCTTCCTCTTGATTCAACTTGACCCAATCAGCCCGTTCGACCAACTCTTCCACAACGTCCCAAGACCACCATGGAGGGCGAAGATTCAAATCCGCCAACAGCAGAGCCGGTCGCTCCTGCAGCAGATCCCTCCACGCCCTGCGATTTCCCTCGCGGCGCAGAGCCAGCGTTCCGACGACCCAAATCGAGATCTCCTCTGCCGCCGCTAAAACTGCTCTCGCCGGTTCCGGCTCCACCCAGTCCCACGCCGACTCTTCGGCAATCTGGAAGCGGGGCCCGGCCGAATCCAAAAGAACCCGAACCGTGCCCGTCGGGTGCTCCTCGTCCATCTGTACTCCGGCAACGTCCAGACCCGCCGAGAGCATCCGGTCCAGAATCGCCCGGCCCCGCTGATCGTCGCCTATTCGCGTGATCATGAGCGGTCGTTCCCCGAGACCCTTCAGGTGCCAAGCCACGTTAAAAGGTGCACCGCCCAGAACCTCGGAACCGTCAGGGAACAGGTCGAAGACCACTTCACCGAAAACCACCGGACGCCCACGCCTTGTCATTTTCCCTTTCGTAGAATCCGCGCTAAGCCTCCCAAGCGGCCGTAGCACCCAGCTGGAAAGCGAGACCCTACAGGCCTCCCAAACGTGCCTCCACGTGATTGCCGACCCAGTTCGGATCCCACCACTCCAGCGGGCTCACTTGCTCTCCCTGGACCAGCATCGAGAAATGGAGATGGTCACCTCCCGCCAGTCCCGTCTGCCCCGTGTTCCCCAGCGGCTCACCACGTTCAACTAGCCGCCCGGATTCCACGTCGATGCGACTGAGGTGAGCATACAGCGAATAGAGTCCCCAACCATGGTCGACGATGACCGTGTTCCCATAGATACCAAGATTGCCGGCAAACACGACTCGGCCGGTATTGGCGGCTTCGACGGGGCTGTGGGCCACGGACGCAAGATCGAACCCCAGATGCACTTGCTCGTCCACCAACCGGCCTTGGTAAAAGTACTTCCGGTGATCGGCAAACACAGCTTCTACTTGCGTATTCCTCAACTGAAGAAAAGGCTGGGACCAATATCGTTCCGGCGTTACGGCCGACGTCAACGTACGGATCTCCTCGTTATTTCTCCGCCGCAGCTCCCGATTAATCCACAAGTAACGATCGAGCAGGTCTCCATCAGGGCCACGCTCGGAAACCTGTTCGAGGATCCCGGGTACAACCTTCTGCATAAAAGCGTCGGTGAGCGTAATCTCCCGAGTCCGAAACCGACCCGGCAACAATCGACAGGGTAACTCCTGCTTCGAGCGATTCCCCGCTGCATCCTCGGCCCAGAGAGACACCCGCGCATCCAATGGCTGGTTATGCCCCAGGGCGAACAGGCACAATCGTACATTCTCGCCCAAAGCAGGATACTTCACGCCCTCAAAGGAGCGGTCCCCGACTAAGACCCCGGACCGATCCGCGGGCTCGCTCACCTCGTACACGACCAACTCCGAACCTCCCTGTTGTACTCTCCACTCGGCCGGGACCGGGGCGATCCTCGGCGCAGTCGCGTCATAGCGACAGTGCAATACGAGTTCGCTGGAGCGACTGACCAACCAGAAGTTGGGCTGGTCTTCCGCGTGAATAGACAATTGAAAAGGCCCTTCCGCCAGTTCGAAGGTTTCCCATCCATCCACCGCAAACGAACGCTCCGTCGGACCGTTGCGCCACGGCAGCCAACTGAGCGACATATCTTCCGCCGCCAGCACTGCTTGCCTGGGTCCTTGCTCCAGAAGTATCGAAATCCGTCGCAAACCCCGTCCTTCGTCGCGCACGCCAATCTCAAGAGCTTTCGTCGGTCCTACGACCGCGAACTCCGGAGCATCGATGACCGGAGGATTACTGTCCCAGTTCCAGATCCAAGCGGTGACACAGCCAATCACAAACAAGGCGAAAAGGATCAGTACGGTACGTTTCATTCCCAACTCAATTCGATAGTAATTATTCTTCCGGCCAGGGAAGCAGCAGCTGATTCGTCTCCGGTAACCAGCGCTTGGCCCGGCACGAAGCCACCAGGCAGCCTCCCTCCCAACTCAGCGTTACACTTTCCACTGACGACCCTTCCGGCACCTGAGCACGAAGGTTTCGGACCGCCCGATATAGACGGCGAACCGGGACGCCCTCATTCCGCAGCCGGCGCATCATACGCAACAAAACAAGATCTCCAAACCGGAACACCGCATGAGTTCCAACCTTCTCCGGGCGCAGGACTCGAATCTTTAATTGGTAACGAATCTGATCCCGACTCCAGCCCATCCGCAACAGATCGGAGGCGCGGAAACACTTCAGCGTCGTTTCCCCTCCCCCGACCCCAAACCCGGCCTCCGCGCTGATGAAGCTTTCCACAGGATTTCCGTCCCCTCTTTTCTATTCGTCAGCCGCTTGGCATTTACCACTCTTAAAGGCGAGGACTCATCCTACCAGGTACCACCGTCGAAGAATGCCGCTCGGGACCGCCGCACTGACTGGACG